>NZ_JBKKKY020000062.1:0-14628 GCF_046613545.2 Aphanothece microscopica RSMan92
CGCAGCTTGCGGGCCTGCAGCGCGGCGGTGGTCTCCAGATGGCGCGCGGGCTCGGGGGCGGGCAGGGGCGCCATGGGGGAGAGGCAGCTGCAGCCCAGCATGGCCGCTAGGGCTGCCGCCAGGCCGTCCAGTCGCCGTTGCGGAACCCCTCTCGCCAGCCCGCCGGTCCAGCCTGGGCAGGCCGGGTGATCACGACCGTGGCGCCACTGTGGTCGGCCAGGCGCAGCAGGGCCGGGGGGGTGAGCGCGGCGTAGGCCTCGCCCAGGCGTTCACGGGCTTGCCAGCCCCCCGGGCCCTCCCAGACGCGGCGGTCGTCGCCGGCCAGGGCGGTGAGGCGGCAGTACCAGGTGTGGATGGCGGCGCTGGCGGTGGGAATCTGTTTGAACTGCACGTAGCCCGCCCGCCCGGTCTGCAGCGAGAGATCCTCGAAGCCGCTCGGGGGTGCCATCACCAGCGCGCTGGTGGGGGTCGCCCGGCGGATCCAGCCGTAGAGCTCGGCCTGGGGTTCGGAGGCCACGAACTGACGCCGCAGGCCGGCCGCCGCCCCGGGCAGTTCCCGCACCAGGCCCGCCAGGCTGATCACCAGCACCAGGCCCACCAGGCCGCTGCGGGCCGGGCGGCCCCGCAGCCACGGCTGCAGGCCCGCGGCCAGCAGCAGCCACACCCCCAGCATCAGCAGGGTGTCGGCCAGGCGGAAGGGGTAGATCTGCAGCAGGGAGCTCTGGGGATCCCGCAGGGCGATCAGCAGGCCGATCAGGGCCGGCGGCCAGCTCATCACCACCCAGAGGGCCAGGTCGTGGCCGGCGTGGGCCTGGGGGTCGTCGCCGTCCCGCCGCGCCCGCGAAAGCACCACCCCGAGTGCCAGCAGCCCCAGGAAGAGCAGGGCGCGGGCCCAGTCGGCCCACGACCAGCTGCTCGGCAGCAGGTGGTGCGGGTTGCGGAGCACCACGTAGATCCAGCCCGCGGACGGCAGGTCGGACCCGGCCCCCGGGGGGCTTCCGCCGGCCAGGTGCCCCTTGCCGACCAGCTGCTCCGCCAGGGCGAGGCTCACCGGCAGGGCGGTGAGCAGGCAGCCGCCGAGCCAGCGGCCCAGGGCGGCCCCATTCCAGCGCCGACCCTGATCCAGCAGGGCCAGGCCCGTCAGTGCCAGGATCCCGAATCCCCCCACCAGCAGGTGAAAGGAGCAGGCCAGCCCGCTGTAGAGGCCGCTGGCCCACCAGCGCCGGTCGCGCCAGGCGGCATAGGCCAGCAGCAGGGTCGCGTAGGCGAAGGTCTTCGGCTCCGCTCCCCCCACCATCCACTCGGCCGCCACCACCCCCTGGCTGAAGCTGAACAGGGCCGCGGCCAGCGCGGCGAGCGGGGCCGAGAGCCCCAGCGGCACCGTGATGCCGGCCAGGCCCCAGGCCCACAGGGCGTAGCCCAGCAGCCGCACCACCAGCGAGCCGAGGGGAAACCCCAGGGGGATGACGATCCGGCCGCTCAGCTGCTGGAACAGCCACTGGTAGCCCTGGCTGCTGTTGAGGTACCAGTCGTGCGGGATCCAGGCCGGCTCCACCTGCTGGCGGGCCAGGGCCAGCTTGCCGGCCTCGTTGCTGGCGAGGTTGTCGTCGAACAGGCACAGCGCCGTGATCACCAGGCCGATCGCCAGCGCCGATCGCCAGCGCTCTCCCCCGGGCCGGGCGGGGTTTCCGAGGGTTCCGGCGGGTGGCATGCGGCGGGAGGGGAAGGGCTGGCAGGGGCCAGAAGGGCATTCAAGGCGGCGGCCTTCATTCGGGCCAGCCCGGCTCGCCCGGCAGGCGCAGCACGGCCGCGGCTCCGCCGCCCCCCCGGGGCCCCGCCCCACCGGCGCACAGGAGCGCCTCCAGCAGCACCCCCACGGGCCGCTCCGAGCCCGGCGGCACCAGCGCCGGCGCGATCGCGTCCAGGGGGGCCAGCACAAAGGCCCGTTCCATCAGCCGCGGATGGGGCAGCTCCAGGGCGGTGCTTCGGACCGTGGCCGCTCCGCACCAGAGCAGATCCAGATCGAGGCTGCGGGGGCCCCAGGGCTCCTGGCGCTGCCGGCCGAACCGGTCTTCCAGGCTCTGGAGTTCGACCAGCAGCTCCTGCGGGTCGGCCTGGGGCGTCTGCCAGGCCAGCAGCACCGCGTTGAGGTAGTCGGGTTGGCCGGCCGGACCGCCCACCGGTGCCGTACGGAACAGCGGCGACCACTGCAGCCCCCGCCAGCCTCGGCGGTGCAGAAGGCTCTCGAGCCATGGCCGCACCGACACCAGGGTGGTGCGCGGCGGGCCGGCCGGCCCGGGCAGGTTGGCGCCCAGGGCAATGGCGGTGGTGGTCGCCCCGGCCCCCTCGCGCATGGCTGTCTCCCGGTGAGCCGCAGCCGGGAGGCTAGGCAGCGGCCTTGCGGCAGGCGATCCCCGCACCATCGGCGAGACTGGCCTCTTCCCCGAGGCCGAGCCCCCAGCCATGGTTGCCAGCGGAGTCGCCCGTGACAGTGCCGCCCGCGCCTTCCCCCTGGCCGCCATCACCGGGCACGGCAGCCTCAAGCTGGCCCTGCTGCTGGCGGCGGTGGATCCGGGCCTGGGCGGCGTGGTGATCGCCGGCGGGCGGGGCACCGGCAAGTCGGTGCTGGCCCGCGGCCTCCATGCCCTGCTGCCGCCGATCGATGTGCTCGATCTCGGCGAGCCGTCGGCGGGACTCGCTCCCCAGGCGCTGAACATCGATCCGCGCCGCCCCGACGACTGGGATGCCGCCACCCGCACCCGCCTGCAGGAACTGGGCGCGGATGCCAGCGGCAGCGACCCGGCGGCCCTGCTGCCCACCCGGGTGATTCCGGCGCCCTTCGTGCAGGTGCCGCTGGGGATCACGGAAGACCGCCTGGTCGGCTCGGTGGACGTCGCCGCTTCCCTGGCCAGTGGCCAGGCGGTGTTCCAGCCCGGTCTGCTGGCCGAAGCCCACCGGGGCGTGCTCTACGTCGATGAGCTCAACCTGCTCGACGACACCATCACCAACCTGCTCTTGGCGGCGGTGGGCAGCGGCGAGAACCGCATCGAGCGGGAGGGTCTGAGCCTCTCCCACCCCTGCCGCTGCCTGCTGATCGCCACCTACAACCCGGAGGAGGGGGCCGTGCGCGACCACCTGCTCGATCGCTTCGCCATCGTCCTGAGTGCCAACCAGGTGCTCGAGCTGGATCAGCGCGTCACGATCACCCGCTCCGCCATGGACCATGCGGCGTCGAGCGAGGGATTCCGTGGCCGCTGGCAGGAGGAGACCGATGCCCTGGCGACGCAGCTGCTGCTGGCGCGCCAGTGGCTGCCGGATGTGGGGATCACCCGCGAGCAGATCGCCTATCTGGTCAACGAGGCCCTGCGCGGCGGGGTGGAGGGCCACCGCTCGGAGCTCTATGCCGTGCGGGTGGCCCGCGCCCATGCCGCCCTCAGCGGCCGTGACCGGGTCGAGGCCGAAGACCTCCAGGTGGCCGTGCGGCTGGTGATCGCGCCGCGGGCCCTGCAGCTGCCGCCGCCCGATCCCGATCAGCCGATGGAGCCGCCGCCGCCGCCCCAGGGCGAGCAGCCTCCGGAGGATCCGGAGCCTCCCGAGCAGGATCCCGAGCAGCCCGACGACCAGGACCCGGACGAGCCGGAGAACGACGAGGACGACAGTCCCGAGGATCAGCCACCGCCCTCGGTGCCGGAGGAGTTCCTGCTCGATCCGGAGGCTGTCGCCATCGATCCCGACCTGCTGCTGTTCAGCGCCGGCCGGGCCAAGACCGGGGGCAGCGGCAGCCGGGCCGTGGTGTTCAGCGACTCCCGCGGCCGCTACGTGAAGCCGATGCTGCCCCGCGGCCCGGTGAAGCGGATCGCCGTGGATGCCACCCTGCGGGCGGCGGCGCCGTATCAGAAATCCCGCCGCGAGCGCGAACCCCACCGCAGGGTGGTGGTGGAGGACGGCGACCTGCGCGCCAAGCAGCTGCAGCGCAAGGCCGGTGCCCTGGTGATCTTCCTGGTGGATGCCAGCGGCTCGATGGCGCTCAACCGCATGCAGAGTGCCAAGGGCGCCGTGATCCGGCTGCTCACCGAGGCCTACGAGAACCGCGACGAGGTGGCCCTGATCCCCTTCCGCGGCGAGCAGGCGGAGGTGCTGCTGCCCCCCACCCGCTCGATCACCGCCGCCCGCCGCCGCCTGGAATCGATGCCCTGCGGCGGCGGTTCCCCCCTGGCCCATGGCCTCTCCCAGGCCGCCCGGGTGGGAGCCAATGCCCTCGCTACCGGCGATCTCGGCCAGGTGGTGGTGGTGGCGATCACCGACGGCCGCGGCAACGTGCCGCTCAGCCGCTCCCTGGGCCAGCCGGAGCTCGAGGGGGAGGAGCCGGTGGACCTCAAGGAGGAGGTGAAGCAGGTGGCCAGCCGCTACCAGGCCCTGGGCATCAAGCTGCTGGTGATCGACACCGAGCGCAAGTTCATCGGCAGCGGCATGGGCAAGGACCTGGCCGAGGCGGCCGGCGGGAAATACGTGCAGCTGCCGAAGGCCAGCGATCAGGCCATTGCCGCGATCGCCATGGAGGCGATCAGCTCCGTCTGATCCGCTTTCCCCAGGGAGGAGGGGGAGGGGCAGGGCTCAGGGATCGCTGCCCGGGCGCCGCAGGGCGGGGGGCTCCCCGGGCTTGTGCCCCTGCCCGGCATTCCTGAGCTGCCTGGCCTTCTCCTGGTCGGCCTTCTCCCGCTCGGCCTTGTCCCGGGCAGCACCGGTCTGGGCGGGGTAGAGCTCATCGAAGAACTTGCCCAGGCCCACCGCCACGCTGCGCAGCCCATCCATGAAGCCGGGGTCGGCGGTCAGCTTGTTCACGTCTCCCCCCACCGCGTCCCAGCGGGCCGTGAGATGTTCGGCATTCGTGACCGTCTGCTGCAGGTCCGCGACCGTTCTGGGGTTGTCCAGCGCCGCGATCAGCTGACGCAGATGGGCCGAACTGGCGTTGAGGTTGGTGATCGTGGGTTGGGCCCGATCCACCGTGTGGTCCAGGTTCTTGGCCAGCACCTTGCCCTGCTTGAGGAAGGAGGAGGCGTCCTTGGAGGTCTCCTCCACCCTGGCTGCCAGCTGGGAGAACTTGCTCACCAGCTGGTTCTTATCGGTGTCGACCAGCAGGTCGTACATGAGGGTGGTGACCCTGGAGAGGCTGGGCCCTTCCGTGCCGCTGATGGTGCCGCCGTCGCAGAGCATCCGGGTGCGGGGGCAGCCCGGCGCCCGCGGGTTGGGGGCGGAGGCCTCGAGCGGTTTGCCGGAGCTGATCAGGGCCACCTGGGCCTCACCACCCAGGAGGGAGGCCTGGCCGATCTCCGCCCGGGCCGGCAGCGCCAGGCGCAGGTCAGGGTGGGTGATCTCCAGCTGGGCGATGATCGCTTCCGAGGTGATCCGCACCGACCGCACGCTGCCCACCAGCACACCCCGGTAGGTGACCGGCGAGCGTTCCGCCAGCCCGGAGGCCTGGTCAAAGCTGGCCTTCAGGCTCCAGTACTGCCGGGTGAGGGACAGGCCGCGAAGCCAGAAGGAGAACGCCACCACGCTGGTCACGGCGGTCAGCAGGGAAAAGCCGACGATCGCCTCACGCACGGAGCGGCGCATGAAAATCAGGCCTCCGCAGGCTGCATGGGTCCGCGCAGACTACCGCTCCTGAACTGAACCACGTAGGGATTGTCGGTGCTGCGGTACGCCGCCAGATCGCCGGCCCAGCGGAACACGCCGCCGTAGAGCAGCACCATCTGCTGTCCGGTGCGTTCGATCGTGCTGTGCACATGGCTCACCACGACGGAGCTGGCCTGGGCGACCTCGGTGGCCCGCACGATTAGGTCCTCGATGCGGGTGCAGGCCACGGGATCGAGCCCCGCCGTGGGTTCGTCGAACAGGAGCAGCGGCATCTGGGCGTGACCCAGCTGGGGGGCGGCGATCAGGGCGCGGGCGAAGCTCACCCGTTTCTGCATGCCGCCACTCAGTTCGCCCGGCAGGAGGTGCTCGATGCCACCCAGCCCGACCGCTTCCAGGGCATGGCTCACCCGCTGACGGATCTCCGCCTCGCTCAGCCGGCCGTAGCGGTAGAGCAGGAAGCCGACGTTCTGTCCCACGGTGAGCGAACCCAGCAGGGCTGGGTTCTGGAACACCAGCCGCACATCCGGCGGGTTCTCCTGGTCGAGCCGCAGGTACCTCTGGGGTTGACCATGCAGCAGCAGGGTGCCGCCGGTGGGCAGCTGCAGGCCCGCCAGCAGCCGCAGAATCGTCGACTTGCCGGCACCGGAGGGCCCCACCACCACCAGCCGTTCGCCGGGCTGGAGGGTGAGGTTCACGCCATCGAGCACGCAGTTCCTGCCCCAGCGCACGCTGAGGTCCCGGAGCTCGGCCAGGGGCGGGGTGGGGGGTTGCAGAGCGGTCGGCGAAGCGGAGTCCATCCTGGCCTCTTGCGGCCTGCCTAAAGTCCAGCCAGAACCGACAGCGTCCTCCCTCGCCCTTGCCCCCCTCTGCGTCGGCCCCCAGATCGCGGCGGTCCCGCCGGCGCAGCGCGCGGGATGGCTGGGTCGGTCGGGGTGAACTGCGTCAGCGCGATCTGGTCAGCCGTTCCAGGCGGGCGGTGCGCTGGCTCCAGCCCGGGCTGGTCGTCAAGCGCTGGGTCCTGACCTCGGGCCTGGGTCTGTTGATCGCCCTGCTCGGAGCGGCCGTCTGGGCCGATCTCCAGCCCATCTACTGGACCCTGGCGAGCATCCAGTGGCTGCTCAAGAACCTCACCACGGTGCTGCCCCGGGAGATCACAGGGCCGCTGGTGCTGGCGATCGGGGCCGGCCTGATCTGGCTTGGCCAGAGCCGCAGCTTCGGCACGATCCAGCAGGCGCTGGCGCCGGAGAAGGGCACCCACCTGGTCGACGCCCTCGCGGCCCAGGGCCGTCTCAACCGGGGCCCCAGCATCGTGGCCATCGGTGGCGGCACGGGCCTCTCCACCCTGCTCAGCGGGCTGAAGCGCTACAGCAGCAACCTCACCGCCATCGTCACGGTGGCGGACGACGGCGGCAGCAGTGGCGTCCTGCGGCGGGAACTCGGCGTGCAGCCCCCCGGCGATATCCGCAACTGCCTCGCGGCCCTGGCGCGCGAGGAGCCCCTGCTCACCCGTCTGTTCCAGTACCGCTTCCGATCCGGCAGCGGGCTGGAGGGCCACAGCTTCGGCAACCTGTTCCTCTCGGCCCTCACCGCGATCACCGGGAGCCTGGAATCCGCCATCACCGCCAGCAGCCGGGTGCTCGCCGTGCAGGGTCAGGTGGTCCCCGCCACCACCGCCGACGTGCGGCTCTGGGCCGAGCTGGAGAACGGCGAGCGCCTCGAGGGGGAGTCGGCGATCGGCCATGCTCCCAGCCCGATCGTGCGGCTGGGCTGCACGCCTGAGCGCCCGCCGGCCTTGCCCCGGGCGATCGAGGCCATTGCCCATGCCGATCTGATCGTGCTCGGCCCCGGCAGCCTCTACACCTCCCTGCTGCCCAATCTGCTGGTGCCCGAACTGGTGGCGGCGATCAGCCGCAGCCGGGCCCCGCGGCTCTACATCTGCAACCTGATGACCCAGCCGGGGGAGACCGACGGACTGGATGTGGAGGGCCACCTCAGGGCGATCGAAGCCCAGCTGGCCAGCCTCGGGGTGGAGCAGCGCCTGTTCACCGCCGTCCTGGCCCAGGAGGATCTGCAGGCCTCCCCCCTGCTGGACCACTACCGGCGCAAGGGGGCCCAGCCGGTGGTCTGCGACAGGCGCAGGCTGCAGAACCAGGGTTATGACGTCATGCAGGCCCCGCTCCAGGGGGCGCGCCCCACGGCCACGCTGCGCCACGATCCCCGCAGTCTGGCCGTGGCGGTGATGCGCTTCTACCGGCAGCATCGCCGCCAGCAGCGGGCCGCCTGAGCCTTGCCCGGGGCCCTGTCTGGCCTTCTGGCCGCTTCGCCGCGGCGAGTAACCTCCGCCCATGGAGGCATCCGACCAGCATTTCCTGCACCTGCCGGCGCACCACCTGATCTACGGACGGGTTCCCAAGGCCGCGAACAGCAGTGTCAAGGCTGCCCTCACCCGCCTGATCCGACCGGAACTGCAGCGCTCCCGCCGGCAACTCGGCCAGCGCTTGCAGCACCTCTTCCGGCCGTCCCGCTCCTGGCAGAGCTTTCCCTCGCAGATGGATCAGTACTGGGATCTGCTGCCCGCTTCGATCGCCCGGCCCGTGGATCGGGCCACCGCCCTCGAGCTCACCTCCCGCTGCTTCAGCTTCGCGGTGGTCCGCAATCCCTTCGACCGGATCCTCTCGGCCTACAACAACAAGGTGATCGAAATTCCCGTCTGCCCCGGGCGCATGCGCGCCATCGGCATCCGGAGCGGGATGCCCCTGGCGGGCTTTCTGGAGCGGGTCTGCGCGGCCCGTTCCGAGGACCTGGACATCCACGTGCTGCCCCAGGTGGAGATCCTCTGCGTTGCGGGCAGGCCCGTGCCCACCTGGGTGGCCTACGCCGAGAACCTCAGCGTCCATTGGACCTTCCTGGTGCGCAAGGCCCGTCGTGCCGGCATCTCCGGTCTGCCGCGGCACCTGCCCACGAAGAACACCCGGCGCCAGGGGGACTCCGCCGATCTCAGGTCGCTGCTGGCTGATCGCTCCCTGGTCGCCCTGGTGCGTCAGCGCTACCGGGATGACCTGAGGATCTTCTACCCCTGGCTGCTGGAGGGTGAGCTCAGCGTGGAGAAGGTGCGCCTGGGCGGGCCGCGGCGTCCCCGCCATTTCTTCGGTGCCCCTGTGGCGCCCCTCCGCGCCGCGTGATCAGTTGAGCCCTGCGGCGATCCCGGGGCCCCGCGGCGATCCTGGGGCCCCTGCCGGCAGATGTCCTGACTCAGTAGGCGTCCTGCATCTCGTAGAAGTCGGGCTGCACATAGTCCTTGCGCAGCGGCCAGCCCTTCCAGTCCTCCGGCATCAGCAGGCGTTTGGGATGGGGATGGCCGGCGAACTGGATGCCGAACATGTCGTAGGTCTCCCGCTCCTGCCAGTCGGCGCCCCGGAAGAGGCCGTAGAGGCTGGGGATGGTGAGGTCGCCGTCGCGGGCCAGGAACACCTTGAGCCGCACTTCCTCCGGGCGGGTGTCGGCCGGAAGCTTGGCCATGCCCTGGCTGCTCTCGGCCAGAGCGCCCAGTTTGACCAGGTGGTAGAAGCTCACCAGGCGGCCGCCGGGCCCCTCGTCGTAGCCACCCTGACACTGCAGGTAATCAAAGCCCTGGGCCTTCAGGGCCGTCGCCAGCAGCGGCAGGAAGGGTGCTTCGACGCCCAGCACTTCGACGCCCAGGTGGTCCGCCGGGAGCACCTGGTGGTCGAAGCCCTGGCTGCTGAGCCACTGGCTCACCGGGCCCGCCGGGGCAGCCGTCAGGGCGTCGCTGGAAGGGGTCGGCTCAGGCATCGGTCGTAGGGGTGGCGTTGGCGGAGGCTCCGGGCTCGGCAGACGCCAGCGGAGCTGCCGTGGCCTCCTGGGCGAGCGTGCCCAGGGGCAGGCCGGCGGCCGCAGCCAGGGCTGCCTGCTGGGTGGGGGCGGCCAGGTACTGCCCGGTGATGATGGGTTCGACAGCCTTCATCTGGTGGGCCACCGTGACGTAGCGGTGGGTGGGCCGCAGGTTGCCGCGCTCCGCCAGGGCCTCGTTGCCCACCTTCTTGCGCAGCTTGATCACGGCATCGAAGATCGCCTCGGGTCGGGGGGGGCAGCCCGGCAGGTAGAGGTCCACCGGAATGAGCTTGTCCACGCCCCGCACGGCGGTGGTCGAGTCGGCCGAGAACATGCCGCCGGTGATCGTGCAGGCGCCCATGGCGATGACGTACTTGGGCTCGGGCATCTGCTCGTACAGACGAACCAGGGCCGGGGCCATCTTCATCGTCACGGTGCCGGCCACGATCAGCAGGTCCGCCTGGCGGGGGCTGGACCGGGGCACCAGGCCGAAGCGGTCGAAGTCGAACCGGGAGCCGATCAGGGCCGCAAACTCGATGAAGCAGCAGGCGGTGCCGTAGAGCAGCGGCCAGAGGCTGCTGAGACGGGCCCAGTTGTGGAGGTCATCGAGGGTGGTGAGGATGACGTTCTCGGACAGATCTGCGGTGACCGAAGGCGATCCCACCGGGCCGCAGCTGGCGGCGCGGACATCCCGCAGGGCGTCGATGCCGGGGCTCTGGGGTGAGGAGGGTGTCAGTGTCATGGGAGGAGGGGTCCGTCAGCTCCACTCGAGGGCGCCCTTGCGCCAGGCGTAGGCGAGGGCCACCACCAGGATCGCAATGAAGATCAGGGCTTCGATGAAGGCCAGCAGGCCGAGGCGATGGAAGGCCACGGCCCAGGGATAGAGGAAGACGGTCTCCACGTCGAAGATCACGAAGACCAGCGCGAACATGTAATAGCGGATATTGAACTGAATCCACGCTCCGCCGATCGGCTCCATGCCGGACTCGTAGGTCAGTTCCCGCTCGCCGTTCCGGCTGGTGGGGGAGAGCAGCTTGTTGGTGACCAGGGCCAGCACCGGCACGGCCGCTGAGATGAGCAAGAAGCCCAGGAAGGCGTCATAGCCGGAGAGCACGAACATGCGGGCCTGCCCAACGTGGCGCGCAGTCTGGCACCCTCGGCGGTTCCTAGAGTTCTTTTGCCGCGCCCGAGTCTGTTGACCGACGAGATCGCCCCCCAGGAGATGCCCGAACCGGACGCCCCCCAGCCGGATGCTGCCCAACCGGACGCCGCCCAGCCGGATGCCGCTCAGCCGGATGCCGCTCAGCCGGATCCTGACGAGGCCACGACGGTCGACACGCACCGCTTCGAGTGCCGCAGCTGCGGTTTCGTCTACGACCCTGGCGAGGGGGTCAAGAAACTGGGCATCCCGGCAGGGACGCCCTTTCTCGAGCTGAATCCGGCCAGCTTCCGCTGCCCGGTGTGCCGCAGCAAGGTGGGGGCGTTCAAGGACATCGGACCGCGCAACAAGCCCAGCGGCTTCGAGGAGAACCTCAACTACGGCCTCGGCGTGAACCGGCTGACCCCCGGCCAGAAGAATGTGCTGATCTTCGGTGGCTTCGCTCTGGCCTTCGCCTTCTTCCTCTCCCTTTATTCCCTGCGTTGATCCTGCGCCGATGACCCCTCCTGCCGCCCGTCCCGCCCCCTGGTTCCGCCTTCCCTTCGCGCCGGGCTCCCGCCCCCCGGGGGCGATCCGCCCGGGCGTCCAGCCTCCCCGCCTGCTCCCCTCCCTGCTCAGCCTGGCGATGGTCGTGGTGCTGGCGTTCGGCCTGGGGGGCTGCGTCACCACGGGCCTGCCGAAGGCTGCCGCCAGCCCCTGGGAGCCGGTGCCTCTGGCCACCCAGTCCAACCCCCTCTCAGTGGCCTTCTCGGATGCGCGCCACGGCTTCCTGGTGGGCAGCAACCGCCTCATCCTCGAAACCGATGACGGCGGCGCCCATTGGGAGGAGCGGGCCCTCGACCTGCCGGAGGAGGAGAACTTCCGCCTGATCAGCATCGACTTCCGCGGCGATGAGGGCTGGATCGTCGGCCAGCCCGGTCTGCTGCTGCACAGCACCGACGCCGGCCGCAGCTGGAGCCGGCTCTTCCTCGACACCAAACTGCCCGGTGAGCCCTACCTGATCACCGCCCTCGGCCGGGACACCGCCGAGCTGGCCACCAATGTCGGCGCGATCTACGACACCCGTGACGGCGGGGCCAGCTGGCAGGCCAGGGTCGGCGACGCGGCGGGGGCGGTGCGGGAGCTGCGCCGCAGCCCCGACGGCCGCTACGTGAGTGTGAGCAGCCTCGGCAACTTCTTCTCCACCTGGGATCCCGGTCAGGAGACCTGGCAGCTGCACCAGCGGGTCAGCAGCCAGCGGCTTCAGACGATCGGCTTCCAGCCTGACGGAGCCCTGTGGATGCTGGCCCGCGGCGCCCAGATCCGCTTCAACAGCGATCCCGCCGATGCCGACCAGTGGACCAAGCCGGTCATCCCGATCACCAACGGCTACGGCTACCTCGACATGGCCTGGGATCCCAGCAGCCGGATCTGGACCGGGGGCGGCAGCGGCACCCTGCTCGTCAGTGACGACGGCGGGCAGACCTGGCAGAGGGATCCCGTCGGGGAGCGCCAGCCCTCCAACTTCACCCGCATCGTCTTCACCGACGATGGCAAGGGCTTCGTGCTGGGAGAGCGGGGCTCGCTGCTCCGCTGGGTGGGCTGAGCGGCTTCTTCCCAGCCGCGCCGGCGCGCAACCCACGCCGGCGCGGGCCCGCCAACTTCTGTAACCAAGCCCGTCGGGGCGTCCCGCCAACCCCGGCCTGACCCCTAGGATCCTCTGGCTGAACGCTTGTCGCTATGGCTGCCGGCTCCACAGGGGAACGCCCGTTCTTCGAAATCATCACCAGCATTCGCTACTGGGTGATCCACGCGGTCACACTGCCGGCGATCTTCCTGGCTGGCTTCCTCTTCGTGTCCACCGGCCTGGCCTACGACGCCTTCGGCACGCCCCGCCCTGACGCCTATTTCCAGGCCCAGGAGAGCAAGGCTCCCGTCGTGAGCCAGCGTTATGAGGGCAAGAGCCAGCTCGACCTGCGCCTGCAATAAGTCATGACCCAGTCTCCCGTCTCCACCACCCCGCGCAACTACCCGATCTTCACGGTGCGCTGGCTCTCGGTCCACGCCCTTGGCATCCCCACGGTCTTCTTCCTGGGTGCTCTGGCGGCCATGCAGTTCATCCGTCGCTGAGGTCAGGAGCCATGCAACGCAATCCCAATCCCAACAACCTGCCGGTCGAGCTCAACCGCACCAGCCTCTACCTAGGCCTGCTGCTGATCTTCGTCACCGGTGTGCTGTTCACCAGCTACTTCTTCAACTGATCCGGAGAGCACCCCATGAGCGGCAAGAAATCCACCCTGCCCGATGGCCGGATCCCAGACCGGCTTCCTGACGGCCGTCCTGCCGTCGCCTGGCGTTCCCGCTGGACCGAAGGGGTTCTGCCCCTCTGGCTCGTGGCCACGGCGGGCGGTATGGCCGTGATCTTCGTCGTCGGCCTGTTCTTCTACGGCGCTTACACCGGCGTCGGTTCCGCCTGATCCTGTCCAGCCATCGTCCAGGCTTCGTGCCCATGGCTCCATACCCCCGGAGGACAGCGTTGGCTGCCCCCGGGGGGTTCCTGTATGGGCCCAGCCGTGGGCTCCCTGAATCCGGGAATGGCCATGCGCCCGGCCCGCTCCCCCCGCACCCGATCGCGCCAGACCCTGCTCGGTGAAGAAGCGCACCCTGCTCAACAACGACGGTCTGGCCTGGCTGGCGGGGGCGCTGCTGAATGCCTACGGGCAGCTGGTGCTGCTCACGTCCCGCGTGCGGGTGGTGGTGGATCCCGCCACGGACCGGCTGCTGCGGGAACAGGGCAGGCCGGTGATCTATGCCCTCTGGCACTGCCATGTGTTTTTCATGCCGTTGCTCCGCATCCATGGCGGCCGTCCGGTCTCGGTGCTGCTGAGTGCCCACCGCGATGCCCAGATCGTGGGCGTCGCCGCCCGCATGCGCGGCGTTGACCTCGTGGCCGGCTCCTCCACGCGCGGCGGTGTCGGTGCCTACCTGCGCCTGTTCCAGCTGTTGCGCGAAGGCCGGTCCGTCTGCATCACCCCGGATGGCCCCCGGGGGCCGGCACGGCGGGCCAAGCCCGGGATCGTGCACCTTGCCCAGCAGTCGGGTTGTGCGGTGGTTCCCGTGGGCCTGGCCGTCAGCCGCCGCCGGCTGCTGCGGTCCTGGGACCGCACCCTGCTGCCGCTGCCCTTCTGCCGAGCCGTGCTCGCCCTGGGGGCACCGCTGCGGCTGGAGGCGGAGCCGGAGCCGGGGGGCGGAGCGACCCAGCCGCTGAACGGCCAGGCCGGGCGGCTGGAGGCGGCCCTGGAGGCCAGCGGACAACGGGCCAGCCGTGGGCTCTGAGCGTCGCCACGGCCCGATGCTGCTGGCTGGCTATCGGCTGCTGCTCACGCTGCTGACCCCGGCCCTTGGGCTCATCCTCGTGGTTCGCCTGCTGCAGGGCAAGGAGGACCCCCGGCGCCTGGGGGAGCGTCTCGGTCGGGCGGTACGCCCGCGCCCGTCCGGGCCGCTGGTGTGGCTCCATGCCGCCAGTGTGGGGGAGCTCGGCAGCCTGTTGCCGCTGTTGCGGGAGCTGGCCGTGGCGAGTCGTCGGGCGGGGTATCGGCCCCCCACCCTGCTGGTCACTTCGGTGACCCGCACATCCGCCGCAATGGCCGAGACCCTGCTGCCGCGCGGGGTGCTTCACCAGTTCGCCCCGATCGACCACTGGGCGGCCGTCCGGCGGTTCCGGAACCACTGGCGGCCCGATCTCGCGCTGCTGGCCGAGGCCGAACTCTGGCCCGAGCTGGTGCAGGCCATGCCCCGCCTGCATCTGATCAATGCCCGCATGAGCGAGCGCTCGTTCCGCCGCCACGGCCGCTTCCCCTGGTTTGCCGCCTGGCTGTTCGGACAGGTGTGCCACGGCTTCGCCCAGTCGGAACCCGATGCCCAGCGGCTGCGGCGCCTTGGCCTCCACCGCGTCGAGGCGGTGGGCTCCACCAAGTGGGATGCGGAGTCTCCCCGCCGGGATC
>NZ_JBKKKY020000063.1:0-14425 GCF_046613545.2 Aphanothece microscopica RSMan92
TCACCGGTGTGGGCGGTGGTCCTGATGGCCTCGATCACCGAATCCAAGGACTGATCGGTCACCACGGTGGTGATCTGCATCTTGGTGAGGAGTCTCGCCTCGACCTTCACGCCGCGGTAGACCTCGGTGTGCCCCATCTGTTTGCCAAAACCCTGCACCGGGGTGACGGTCATGCCGTTGATGCCGAGGGCCACCAAGGCTTCCTTGATGGCGTCCAGCTTCTCGGGGCGCACGACGGCTTGGATCTGTTTCACGCAATACAGGACCTTGTGTCCCAGGTTTAAGGGCTGATGGGGTGGCGTTCTGTAGCAATGACACCCTTCTTTGACATTGTGGCCCCTTGGTGGCCCTGTTCGTCCTGCCCCTTCCCGGCTGGCCGCTGGCCTCTGCCACCGTCAGGGCACAGCGACCGCCGGGCCATGGGCCTCAGGCGTGGCCGTTGGCCTGCTGGGTGCTTTCGCGGGAGTGGTGGTGGTAGCTGGTGCCGCGATACTGCAGTTCCACCAACGGATCCACCGGGGCGGCTTCGTGCCGCAGCGGGGCAAAGAAATGGCGGCCGCGGTAGGTGTGCTCCACCGCCTCAGCGGAGGGGTGCTCGTGCTGGTCGGCGTTGTAGGGGATGCCGCGGTAGCGCAGTTTGGAATCGCTCATCGTGGGGACCTCTTCGGAAAGGAGAGCAGACGGTCCGTCAGAGACGGCCGGGGTGAAGGAGAGGAGCGTTGCTTCACCCGGCCATGGCCGGGTTACTTCCAGCAGACGTCTTGCCGGGGATACCGCGTGCTGCCGGACGCTGATGGACAGAGGCCGGGCAGTCGAACGGGGTGGACCGGGACGTACAGATCAACGTTTTGTCCTGTTGTCCTGCAGGCCTTGTTCCACAGGGCTTGCCCTGCAGCCTGTACCTGCCAGGCCTTTTCTAGCGATTGCCGCTGTCCATGGTGAACATAATTCCGTCTTTTTAACAAAGCTTATTTCGGGCCGGCTCGGCAGTGGCGGCGCGCGCACCTTCGGTCGTCCGCGTCGCCGCCGCGGAGGTCGGCGCCTCGAGTTTTCTGTATCGAAAAGAACATCGGAGTGACCGGCTTGCGCGCATTGTCACTTCCGATGGATGTCCGATGGCATCCAACCCCACCGTGCAGCCGCCTTCTGAACTGCCCATGACCATCGCATCGCACCCTCCCAGGCGACCGAAACGCCTCAGGGAGGCGAGTTTGTCGGATGCCCCCTCGCTTTTGCTGGGTCGCATTCGTGGCCTTTCCTCCAGCCGCCTCGTCTGGTTGGCCTGCGTTCCCGTGGCCCTCTTCGGCCTGGGTGTTTTCAACCTCACCGCCCACGCCGCCGAGCTGCCGGAGCTCACCCCAGCCTTCCTCGCCAACAACTTCTTCCTGTTCATCTGCGCGGTGCTGGTGATCTTCATGAACGCCGGCTTCGCCATGGTGGAAGCCGGGCTGTGCCGTCAGAAGAACGCCGTCAATATCCTGTTCAAGAACCTGCTGGTTTTTGCCGTTGCCGTTTCGGCTTACTGGTTCATCGGCTACAAGCTGATGTACAACGCTGACTGGGTCATTCCCGGTTGGTTCAAATTCGGGGGCCTGTTCTTCGATCCCACCGTCACCCCCGAAATGGTGACCGAGGGCAAGCTGGTGCCCAGCGTCGACTTCCTCTTCCAGGCCGCCTTCGCCGGCACGGCCGCCACCATCGTCTCCGGTCTGGTGGCCGAGCGGATCAAGTTCGCCGAATTCGTGGTCTTCTCCCTGCTCCTGGTCGGCATCGTCTATCCGATCCTGGGGAGCTGGCAGTGGAACTTCCCCGATGATGCCGGTGCTGGCGGTGGCTGGCTCAGCACCCTGGGCTTCATTGATTTCGCCGGTTCCACGATTGTGCACTCCGTCGGTGCCTGGGCCGGCATCGTCGGCGCCGCCCTGCTCGGCCCCCGCATCGGCAAGTTCGTGGGAGGCAAGCCCCAGGCCATTCCCGGTCACAACCTGGCCATCGCCACCCTGGGTTGCCTGATCCTCTGGATCGGCTGGTATGGCTTCAACCCCGGCTCATGGCTCTCCCTGGCTCCTGAGGTTCCCTACATCGCCGTCACCACCACCCTCGGTGCTGCCGGTGGTGGCATCGCTGCCACGCTGACCTCCCAGTTGCCCGGGATGGGACCCGACAAGCGCCCTGGCAAGCCTGACCTCACGATGACCATCAACGGCATCCTCGCCGGCCTGGTCGGCGTGACCGCCGGTTGCGACGGCTTTTCCATGCCGGCCGCCTGGGTGGTGGGCTTCTTTGCCGGTGTGATCGTGGTGTTCTCCGTCGCCTTCATCGACGCCATCAAGATCGATGACCCCGTGGGTGCCTTCTCCGTCCACGGCAGCTGCGGAGTCTGGGCCACCCTGGCCGTGGGCCTGTTCAACACCGACAAGGGCCTGTTCACCGGCCATGGCTTCAGCCAGCTCGGCATCCAGTTCGTCGGGGTCATTTCCTACGCCGTCGCCGCGGTTGTGGCCTCGCTGATTCTCTGGTCGATCATCGGAGCCGTCTTCGGTGGGCTTCGCGTCACCGAGGAAGAGGAGATCATCGGCCTTGACATCGGTGAGCACGGCATGGAGGCCTATCCGGATTTCGCCCCCAGTGCGAAATAGGCCGCTCATCGGCTGACCCTCAACGTTGCTCCATCCCCAAGTCCGCTCCTCCAGGAGCGGACTTTTTTGATGCTGAGGTCAGTTGGTGTTGCCCGCGCCGCGCGACTTCCTGGAGCTGGAGTTGAACCCATCTTCGGAGTTTTCGGAGGCGGGCTGGACGACCGGGGCGCTGGATCGGATCCGGCTCGGCGCGGTGCTCATGGCCTGTGGATTGGAGGCCAGGCCCACCGGCGCCACCGATCGGCCGGAGCTCTTGCCCGGCTCGGCCTGCACCGGCCAGGTCCCGAGGCCGATCAACAGGGTGCTGGCCAGGATCAACCCCGCGGCGAAGGGGCGGCGGGAGCAAGCCAGGCGCGACGCCAGGCGCGAAGGGAGGAAGCGGGGCATGAAGGGTTGCCTGCCGTGGGTCACCCATCACTGTCACGGCCCAGCCGATGGGAGGCATGCCTTCGATGAGGTATCTCTGCCTCCTCCTGATCGATCACTACCACCAATGAAGTAGGCCGAGTTCCATGGCAGAGGAGCCAGGTCCGCAAGCCACTCCTGCGGTTGAACACAGGTCACGATTGATGAAGTTGGCAGCCATCTTGACCGCCCAATCCCTCGTTTTCACGATACATTGACATGCCATAGAAATCCTGGCCTTCCTTTCCTGTTGATCAACTAGCTCAACAGCCTTGGTTGTTCTTGGCGGGTTATGGCATGACAGTTCTGGCGGCCGATTCATCTCTTCGGGCCGATTCATCTCATCGGGGCGATCAAGATGGTTGATGTTGATCAAGATGGTTGATCAGGAGGATCTGGAAGCCCTCGACAGTCTGCTCTGGATGTCGAGTTCCCATCGTGCGGCCTCGATCACCCACACCAACCAGAGCACGGTCATCCGCCGCACCCATAAGGTGCTCTCCATCTTCGGTGGCCATGTGGCACGCACGCCGCGAGGCTGGCGGGTCCGCGGAGCTTCCGAGATGCTGAAGCTCGAGCGCAGGGTGCACCAGTGTTTCCGCTTCCGCGCTCGCCGCCCCCTGCGACTGCATGCCCCCTACTGGTCGTCCTCGGAGCTGTGGCGTCTGCCGATGGGGCCCTGGATCTGCAATCCTCCCGATCGCACCCATGCCTGTGAGAACCCCCTCGACCTGCTCACCGAGCGGATCATCGATGCCTGTCTGCTGACGCCCACCCAGCTTGAGGAGATCAGCCCTGAGCAGGCAGCAGCGCTGGCGATGTTCCCCATCTACCGCAGTTCGATCGATCTGCTGATCTGGGCGGGGCCGGCCACCGCGGCGGTGACGGCCGAGGCCAGGTCAGCGGATGCTGCCGGTGGCGGGGCGTCTGCGGTTCAGCTGCACCTGTTCCCGTTTCTGCCCCACTCCTGTCGAAGCCGATCTGCGGCCTGGTTTCAGCAGAACGGGGATCAGGATCTTGAGATTCCTGCGATCAGCAGCATTCAGAGGGGGCCGCGCTACCGGGCAGCCTTTCTCACCCCCGAAATGCTGAGGCCTCTGGGGCTGCAGGTCGTCACTGAGCATCAGGTTGGTCTGCCCTACACGGAAACTCTGGTGTACCTGGCCGAGCATGCCGGTGAGCCCGGCACCCATCAGTTGATCGACGTTCTGGTGGATCATTTCGCCGCGCGGCCGTTTCCGGTGGGCCGTGAGGAGCGGCGCCGCTGAGCCATGGATGCCGCGCGCTGACGGCTGCGGCGCCAACTCGGGACTGCTGGAAAACCGATCACGACCCTTGCCCCTCCCAGGGGGGATCGGCCCAGCTCAATCGTGCCCTGATGGTTCTCAACGGCACACTTCACCAGGAACAGCCCGATGCCCATGCCCTCCGGCTTGTCGCTGCTCAGCACGAGGGCCTCGATCTCCCGCATGCTCTGGGGAAATCCAGGCCCGTCATCTTCCACGTCGAGCTCCACACCCAAGGGGCTATCCCGCAGCGCGAGCCTGAGGAGGCCTCCGGGGCCGGTCGCCGCGATGGCGTTGCGCATCAGGTTGACCACCATCAGCTGCAGCTGATTTCTGTCGCCTTCGATGGGATGGGGCTGCTCCAGCCCCTGGGTCTCCAGGGTCATCGCCTGCAGCTCCAGATCTCCCTTGAGGACCAGCAGCGCTGACTCCACGGCCTCGCGGAGGTCGAGGGGCCTGAGCTGAGGCACGTCGTTGCCAAGCAGGTTGCGGATCCCGTCGAGGGCACCACTCACCTGACGGGCATCCCGCACGATGCCCTCGGCCAGGGCCGAGAGCTGATCGTCCCGTGGGCTTGCAAGACCTGATCGCTTCGGCAATCCCTGGATGGCGCGAGCCTGGAGCAGCAGGCGCGCCAGCGGCTGCTTGATTTCGTGGGCCTTGGCCGCCGCGGTGAGGCTGGTGCGCAGCTTGCGCTGCAGTTGGGCCTGACGGAGACGTTCCGTGCCGGTGGTGAGCAGCAGGAAACCTTCCAGCGGCGCACTGATCAGCAGACCCACCAGGGGGATCCAGGCGGATCGGCTGTCCAGTCCATCCATCCCCCAGGACGGTGTCGGAGTCACTTCCAGCCGCCAGGCCTGTCCGCCCACCTCGAGGGGCCTGCTGAGGCTGTTGGCGTCGCTCCGGGCTGACGGCGCGATGGCTTCAGCGGCTGGAATACGGGCCAGTTCGCCGGGCTCACGCCCCGGGCGGCTCTCCAGCAGTCGCAGTTGAAACTGCCGCCAGGCCGGATCCCTGAAGCTCTCCTTGAGCAGATCCCCCAGCCGGTACACCCCCACCACGTAGCCGCGGGGAGCCTCGATGGGAAGGATCAGCAGCACGCCCTTCTGGCCGCCACGCTCCTGCACCAGCTGGATCGGAGGTGTGGCCTTCGGGCTGCCCGCGGCACGCGCGGCGTGGAGCGTCGCGGCACGCACAGGATCGGAGCCGATGTCGAACCCCAGGGCCGCGCGGTTGGCGTTCAGCGGCTCGATCAGCGCCACCGGCACCAGGGTCGGGCGCCGGCCGGCCGCCACGAAGCTGCCATCCCGCTGGCGTTCGGTGATTCGGAAGCCGCCGCGGCCAGGGAGCTGCCGTTGACGGGCTTCGAACGAGCTCCGCCCCTGGTCGGGCACCTCCGGATTCCAGGAGAGGGCGTGGAGGCCCGAGAGCCGCTTGAGGTGGCTGGTCGTATAGCGGCTGAATTCCTCTGGCGACGGCTCCCCGGTGGCTTGGATGAGGCTCTGCAGGCCGTACAGAGCCTCCTCATGGGCCAGCAGGGTGCGGCGCAGACTTTCCTCGGCCAGCGTCGCCCGCTGCTTCAGGCGCAACGCCAGTTCGCGCTGTTCGAGCCAGCTGGCATGAAGCAGGGCCACCAGGGTGACGGCCAGAACGAGCAGGGAGGGCAGGGCCACGATGCGGCGACGCCCCCGCCAGAGGTCGCGCTGGGATGGCAGGGCCATCAGGGTGAGTGGGGCGAACACGATCACCCCGATCGCGTCGCTTGCCCACCAGGTGAGCCAGGCCCGTTCCAGCTCGGCCTCAGGGATCACCCCCGCCGCCAGGAGCGTGAGCACCCCCACCGTGGCGCCGATCAGGCAGGCCAGCGGTCCGGCCAGGGCGATGAAGTCGAGGATCTCACCGCTGCGCAGCAGGGATGGGCGCGGGCCGAGGCGTCGCCGCACCAGCTGGGCGCCCAGTTGGGCCTGAAGGGTGGTGGCGAGGCTCACCCCGGCCGCCCCCAGCAGGGTGGCCGGCAGCGTGAGGCCGCTGAGCGTGAGAACCGCAAGGCTCAGCAGGAAGGAGCCGATGGCCAGGCCCACCCGGCGGCCTGGCCGATCGGGGACCATCATCCCCAGGGCGATGCCGGCCGCCGGCCAGAGCGGGTCGGCCCAGCCGGTGCCTCGGAGCGCGGCCCAGGAGAGGGCTCCGCCCAGCAGGTAGAGCGCGCTCATCTGCAGGCAGGCCCGCAGGGGCTGGCCGGCGGGCTGTGCCAGCGTTCGCCCAGGCTCGCCGGGGTGCGGCATCGGGATCAGGCCTGCTGCGGCAGGTTCCCTGAGGCCAGCAGCACGAGTTCAGGCCCCTTGAATCCCAGCTTGGCGATGATGTTGCGCCGATGGGTGCGGGCCGTCAATGTGGAGATGGTCAGGCGGCGGGCGATCGCTTCGCTGGAGCACCCCTGCCCGATCAGGGCGAGCACCTGCCGTTCCCGCGCGGTGAGTGCCGCGAGCGGGTCGTGCTGGTTCACGGTTCCCACCCGGCGTTGGACCTCCCGCTGGAGGGTGAGGTGGAGGGTGTCCACGGCGCTGCCCTTGTCCACCACGGCCAGGATCGCCTCGTGCAGGCGGCGGGAGCAGGACAGCCGATCGCTCTGGGCGGAGAGCACGACCACCCGGGCAGTTGGATTGTCCTGCAGCAGGCATTCCGCCACCTCCACCCCCTGCCCGTCGGGGAGGAGCAGATCCATCAACAGCAGATCAGGCCTGTGGGCACGGCAGAGGCGCTTGCCGTCCTCCACGCTGTGGGCGACATCCACCACCGTGAGACCAGGGATCCGATCGAGCTCATGGTGCAGAAGCTCGGCCAGCAGAACCTGGTCCTCGAGGATCACGGTGTCAACCACGAACCTGAAAAGCCCTGGACCCATCAACCGTATCGGGCCTTTCAGGGTGGGGGATCTGATCGTCACGTTGCATCCTCAAGGATGCGCAGTCAGCATCGTTGGCGAAGCGGCCTGACGTTTCACACCAGGCGCGATCCGCTCGCCCGGCGTCGCTGCTCGGGATCGAGCACCGCGGCGATGCTGCGGATCAGCCAGCGCCCCTCCGTGGTCACGCGCACCCGTCCGACTCCCTCAGCCTGGCTGAGCTGCACCAGCCCGTCGTCGGCCAGGACCTGCAGCTCGGCCCATTCCAGGCCGAAGCGGGCCAGGTCCAGCTCCACCTGGAAGTGGCACATCACCTCCTTGATCAGCTCCCGTCGCTCGAGCACCGCCGCCTCCCGCACCGCCACGCCCCGCTCCACCGGCAGCCGGCCGGCTTCGACGGCGCTGCTCCAGGCCCGGAGGCTGCGCTCGTTCTGGCAGGTGAGGTGGGAGAACTGGCTGATCGCCGTGGGACCGACACCCAGCAGCTCCAGCTCCCCGCCGGTGGTGTAGCCCTGGAAATTGCGGTGCAGGCTGCCGTTGCGGGCCGCCACGGCCAGGGCATCGCCCCTGAGGGCGTAGTGGTCCATGCCGATGGCGTCGTAGCCGTGGTGGCTGAGCTGCCGGTTGGCGTTCTCCAGCATGGCGATGCGCTCGCGCTGGCTCGGCAGGTCGTCCGCGGCGATCCGGCGCTGCAGCGGCAGCTGCTCCGGCAGATAGGCGAAGGAGAAGAGAGAGATGCGGTCGGGCCGCAGCTCCTGCACGAGCTCCAGGGTGAGTCCGAAGCGCTCCGGAGTCTGGAGGGGCAGCCCGCAGATCAGATCCACATTGATGCTGTCGAAGGCCGCCTCGCGCAGCCACTGCATCGAGCGGCGCAGCTGCTCCACCGCCACCACCCGGTTCACCGCCTTCTGCACCTCCGGGTTGGCGTCCTGGATCCCGAAGCTGATGCGCCGGAAGCCCAGCTCGCGCAGCTGCAGGGCCTGGTCCCGGCTGAGGAACTCCGGGTTCACCTCGATCGAGGCCTCCAGGTCGTCCTCCAGCTCGAAGTGGCGCTCGATCAGCTGCCAGAGCTGGCGCTGTTCCTCGGCGTTGAGGTAGTTGGGGGTGCCGCCCCCCCAGTGCAGCTGGGCCAGCCGGCGTCGCCGGGGCATCGCCGCCGTCACCAGCTCCAGTTCCCGGGCCAGGGTGGCGAGATAGGGCGCAACCACCTTCGAGCCCCGTTGGGTGGTGACCCGGTTGCAGCCGCAGTACCAGCAGGCATGGCGGCAGAAGGGCACATGCACGTAGAGCGACAGGGGGGCCTCGCTGGGCCGGCCCAGCTGGGTGCGCAGCTGGCTCTCTCCCACGGCGTCGGTGAAGGCCGCGGCGGTGGGGTAGCTGGTGTAGCGCGGCACCGGCTTGTCGTACTTGAGCAGCAGCTCCAGCGGGGTGAGCAGGGTGGCGGCCATGGCAGGGGAGGGGGAGACGGGGTGGGCTGGAGAGGGGGGCTGGGGGCGGAGCGTCAGCGGATCAGCGCCAGTTCGGCCAGCAGCGACTGGGTGGCGCCAAAGGCCAGCTCGGCCTCCTCCAGCAGCTCCTGTTCCTCCTGGTCGGAGAGCTGCAGCTGCTCGAATCCCTCGTGCAGGGCGGACTTGAGCTCGCCCGTGGGCCGGTCGAACACCCAGAAGTTCAGGTTCGGCAGGTCGTGGCGCTCCAGGATCTGCCGCGCCTGTTCCGCCAGCTGCTGGCCTCCCGAGAGGTCCCCGCCGTAGCGGACGTAGGCATGGGCCATCAGCCGGTGGGGCGCCTGGTCCGCCAGGACGCGCAGCTGCTCCAGCCACACCGCCGCCGCTGCCGACGGGGGCGTGGCCGGCAGGCTCGCCAGGATGGCCTGGTCGTGGCGCAGGGCTGCGGAGCGCTCCAGGGCCGGCCAGGGCCACGGATAGCAGCAGGATCCGAGGGCCGCAGCCACCGCGGGGAGCCGGCTTTCCAGCAGCGCATAGGCCGGGGCCAGGTTGCGGATCAGGGCCGCCAGTTGCAGCGGTGTGGCCGCGCCGGCCAGCAGCGCCCGGGAGAAGGGCATGCCTTCGGCCTGGTGGTGGGCCCGGCCGATGCGGGCGTGCAGCTGGCGCACCCGCCGACCCAAGGTCCGGCGATGCTGGGCGTCAGCGACACCGGCGTGCTCCGAGATCGAGGGGGCTGTGGCGCTGGGTTGGCAGGTGGTGGGTCGGGAGGTGGTGGCTGTAAGGGGGCTGACGGGGGTGGCCATGGGATCACAGGGGGTGAAACCTCGCCGCAGGGAGGGGCGGGGATGGAGGGAGCGGTCAGGCGAATTGGCTAAAAACAGAACAACGATGCCGTTATTCTGTTTTGCATGGTGTGGCCATGGCGGCTGGGGTGGGCAGCATCGGCTGGGCGAACTGCCTGATCAGCAGCCCGGCCAGCTCCCAGCGCAGTGCCAGCTTCCGCAGGCCCCGGCTCTGCCGCTGCGAGCGAAACGTGGCCACGATCCGATCGCGCAGGCCGAGGAACTCACTCCCTTCCAGGTCGAACACCCAGGGGAAGGCCCTTCGGGCCGTGCGGTTGGTCTGCTGCATCACCTCGGCGTCGAACTGGTTGGGATCCATGCCGAGGATCCGGTAGAAGTCACCCCGCTCGCAGACGGTGAGGCTGTGGGTCAGGAAGACACTCCACAGGAAAAAGCGACTCAGCAACTTGCCGGGGAAGCCGCGTTTCAGTTCCGGCCAGCAACGGATCAGCATGTTGAAGATGTCGCCGTGCCGGTTCTCGTCCTGACACCAGGGTTCGAAGAAGTCGAACAGGGGTGCAAAGTTGTGATCCGGATTGGCCTTCAGGTGGCGATCGATGAGGATGTAGCGCCAGTAGCCGATTTTCTCGGACAGATAGACCGAATAGAGAACCCAGCTGAGTGGGAACCAGGTGATCGGACGCTTGCTGCTCAGGGTCGGCAGATCGATCGTGATCGCCTCGGCGACCAGGGCACGGTTCAGAAAGCCGGCGTGGCGGGCCTCGTCCCGTGCCATCAGCTGGAACAGCTCACCCAGGTCCGTCCGGCCGGCCTTGTGGAGCCTCCGGGAGAGTTCCTTGAACAGCAGAAAACCGGAGAATTCCGAGACACAGGAGCGCACGAGATAGCTTTCATAGGCTTCCTTCTCCTCCGCTGTCAGGCTGCGCAGGCGCTCGAGGGGCGCCCGGCGGTCGAAATGCTCGCGGTTGTAATCCGTCTGCATCTCCTTGAGCATGGCCTCGAAGGCGGGTCTCTGGTCCTCCAGGTCGGTTCTGGCGGCCTTGTCGATTTCCGTGGTGTAGAACCGCGGCGTGAGGAGGTCTTCGCGGAGGTGGGGCGCGGCGGCGGTGCTCGTCATGCTCGGGCGGGGACGGCGATGAAGGGGTGTCGGACTGCGGGGCGACCTGCGAAGGCCGGGCGGCCGGCTCCCAACAGATAACACCAGCGTGATTCCATGGAATCGGAGAAACTTGAAACTGTCTCAATCCGCTACCAGGTCAGCGC
Organism: Aphanothece microscopica RSMan92; assembly: GCF_046613545.2. Taxonomy (NCBI): domain Bacteria; kingdom Bacillati; phylum Cyanobacteriota; class Cyanophyceae; order Chroococcales; family Aphanothecaceae; genus Aphanothece; species Aphanothece microscopica. Next base: position 10,747 of record NZ_JBKKKY020000063.1, read on the forward strand.
GTCAGCCCAGTAGAAGGAAGGCCTGTAGTGTGGAACGGCGGAGCCAGGGCTGACCCGCCCCTGCCCCCGCAGCCTCGCCTGCTGCCTGCCCTGCCCCCTCCTCTGCCCCCTCCCCTGTCATGGAAGCCCTCGCCGAGTACTTCAAGGTGTTCTCCGAGCCCAACCGGCTGGCCGTGCTGGAAGCCCTGCGGCAGGGGCCGTTGAATGTCACCGCCGTGGTCGAGCGCACCGGCCTCAGCCAGGCTCTGGTCTCCAAGCACCTCAAGCTCCTCACCATCGCCGGGGTGGTCAAGCGCAGGCCCGAGGGAAGCCTCGTCTTCTACGAGGTGCTCGACCGGAGCGTCTTCAAGCTGCTGGCCCAGGCCGAGAAGCTGCTGCTCAGCTCGCGCCGTCAGCAGCTCGATGCCCTGGCGGCCATTCTGTGAGCGTGTCCCGCCTGCCCGCCAACCTGCAGGAACTGCGTACGGCCCTGGCCGAAGGTGAACGCCGTTTCCCGGGCTTGCGGCTCGGGGATCTCGACGGCGTCGATCTCGATCTGGCCGCCTGCGATCTCCATGGCGGCTGTTTCAAGGAGGCGCGCTTCGGCCGCGCCATCCTGCGCGGGGCCAATGTCGAGGGCTGCTGCTTCCAGCAGGCGCTGATCTGGGGGGCTGACCTCTCGGCGCTGCAGGCCCGAGGCTCCCACTGGCACGAGGCCGATCTCTCGGGTTCCAGGCTGCAGGGGGCTGATTTCTCCGGCGCCCTGCTGCACCGGGCCTGCCTGCGCGGGGTGGTGGCGGCGGGAAGTCTGTGGCGGCAGGCCCGGCTGGTGGAGGCTGATTTCCGCAGCGGTCTCGACCAGCTCACCGATCTCGGCGGCAGTGACTTCCACGGTGCGGACCTGAGCTTCGCGCTGTTGCAGGGGGCCCAGCTCCATGGGGCCGATCTGCGCACGAGCTGCCTCTATGGCGCCAATTTCACGGGAGCGGACCTGCGGGAGGCCGACCTGCGGGGTTGTGATCTGCGGGATGTGCAGCTCGGTGGCGCCATGCTGGAGGGAGCCCGCTTGGATGGGGCCCCGTTCCCCCCTGCCTGAGCGCCGCGAGAGGTTGCATGAGCGAGTCCTTTGATCTGATCGTGCTGGGGGCCGGTTCGGGTGGTCTGGCCGCCGCCAAGCGGGCCGCTTCCTACGGGGCCAGGGTGGCGATCGTGGAGGGTGATCGGGTGGGCGGCACCTGCGTGATCCGCGGCTGCGTGCCCAAGAAGCTGCTGGTGTACGGCTCCCAGTACCGCCAGCTGCTCGCCGATGCCCCGAGCTACGGCTGGCATCTCGGTGCGGTGCGTTCGGACCCGGCCACCCTGCTGGCGAACGTGCGGGCGGAGGTGGATCGGCTCAACCAGTTGCACATCGGTTTTCTGGAGAAGGCCGGCGTTGAGCTGGTGCGCGGCTGGGGCCGGTTCAGGAGTTCCGACTGCGTCGAGGTCACGGCCGCCGATGGCTCGGTGCGGGAGTTGCAGGCGCAACGGATCCTGATCGCCGTGGGCGGCCGCCCCCACCGCCCCCACATTCCCGGTGCCGACCTGGGCTGGGTGAGCGATGAGCTGTTCGAGCTCGAATCCCTGCCGGATTCCATGGTGGTGGTGGGGGCCGGGTTCATCGCCTGCGAATTCGCCGGGATCCTCAACGGTCTTGGGGTGCAGGTGACCCAGCTGGTGCGGGGTGATCACCTGCTCCGCGGTTTTGACCGGGAGGCCAGCCTTGCCGTGCAGGAGGCCATGGAGGCGGCCGGCATCGTGCTGCGGTTCGCCCACTCCCCGGCGGCCATCACCGGGGAGTGTGCTCCCGGCGATCTCACCGTCACCAGCCAGAGCGGCGAGCAGTTTCCCTGTGGCGGGGTGTTGCTGGCCACCGGCCGCCGCCCGTTCCTGCAGGGCCTCAACCTGGAGGGGGCCGGCGTGGCCGTGGAGGGGCATCGCATCCCGGTGGATCCCGAGCAGCGCACCAACGTGCCCGGCATCTATGCCGTCGGCGATGTCACCGACCGGATCAACCTCACGCCGGTGGCCGTGGATGAGGGGAGGGCCTTCGCCGACAGCGTCTTCGGCGCCAAGCCCAGGCGTGTGGACCACAACCTGGTGGCCTGTGCGGTCTTCTCCCAGCCCGAGCTGGCGTCGGTGGGGCTCACCGAGGAGGAGGCCACCGAGCGCCATGGTGTGGAGGGCCTCACCGTGCACCGGGCCCGTTTCCGGCCGATGAGTCAGGCCCTGCCGGCCCGCGGTCCCCGGGTGCTGTTGAAGCTGATTGTGGAGAACGCTTCCGGCAGGGTGGTGGGCTGCAGCATGGTGGGTGAACATGCCGCAGAAATCATCCAGATGGCGGCGATTGCGATCGGGATGGGGGCCACCAAGGCCGATTTCGATCGCACCATGGCCCTGCATCCCTCGGTGGCCGAGGAGTTCGTCACCATGCCCGGATGATCCGCCGCCCGGATCTGCGGATTCCAGGGCCGGAGCCGGCTGGACCCTGACCGGGCTGGTCCCGGTGTGCTGGTCCCCTTCAGGGGGCGTGCCACCAGCGTTTGCGGGCGTCGTCGGCCAGCACGATCACCAGCGGTGTGAGCCCCATCCAGCCGAGCCAGGCCGCTGGAAAGGGCGCCATGGAGAAGAGGGCGGCCAGGGGGGGCACGGTGATCAGGGCCAGGGTGAGCAGGGTCTCGGCGCCGATCCCCAGCAGCAGCAGGGGGTTGGCCCGCCAGGTCGCCAGCCCCAGCTGGCTGAGGGCGGGCTGGCGCTCGCTCCTGCAGGCCAGCAGCACCCCCAGCTGTCCCAGCACGATCGTCGTGAAGGCGGCGGCGGAGGCCTGGTGCTGCAGGTCCAGCACGTCCGCCCCGGCGCTGCCGTCCAGCAGCGATGGGGCGAGGTGCCGCAGTGTGAGCGCGTCGACGCCCTGGGCCTGCCAGGCCAGCAGGTAGGCGCTCAGAGAAAGGGCGCCCTCGATCAGCCCCAGAAACAGATAGGCCCGCACCAGCAGATGGCGATCCAGCAGGTGCCGATCCCTGGGGCGCGGAGGCTGGCGCATCAGACCGGCTTCGGGCGGCTCCGCCCCCAGACCCAGGGCCGGCAGCAGGTCGGTGCCCAGGTCCACCGCCAGGATCTGCAGCACGGTGAGGGCGGCGGGGATGCGCAGCACCACCATGGCCAGGAACGGCAGGATCTCCGGCACGTTCGAGGCCAGGATGTAGGTCAGGAATTTGGCGATGTTGGCCACCACCGAGCGGCCGTAGCGCACCGCCGTCACGATGGTCGCGAAGTTGTCATCCGTCAGCACGATGTCGGCCGCCTCCCGGGCCACATCGGTGCCCACCAGTCCCATCGCCACCCCCACGTCCGCGGCCCGCAGCGCCGGGGCGTCGTTCACGCCGTCCCCCGTGACGGCCACCACCTCCCCGAGGCTCCGGTAGCTCCGCACCAGCCGCAGTTTCTGCTCCGGCGCCATCCGTGCGAACACCAGCCTGCTGCGGTGACGGAGCAGCTGGCGCAGCTGCACATCGCTGATCTGATCCAGATGGTCACCCTGAATCACCCGCACCGGGTCGGCGTGGACCGGATGGGCCGCACCGATGGGGGGATCCAGCAGGCCGATCTGGTGGGCGATGGCCTGGGCGGTGAGGCCGTAGTCGCCGGTGACCATGGTCACCTT
>NZ_JBKKKY020000064.1:0-14348 GCF_046613545.2 Aphanothece microscopica RSMan92
TCTCGTGTTCGCTGGGTGAGGAGGAGGCCATGCCTCCTGTTGCCGGGCTGGTTGTCAGCGATTGGTAGGTATTGGCTGTCTTGCCAATACCTGACAGGTATTCGCTGAATTGCTTCGGCGGGCAATAGCTCGGACAGCCAGCCAGCTGCTGTAGGCCGTGCTCACCAGAGCGCTTCTGGGCTCAACTCAGTCACCTCGGTGGCCATGCCATCGAGGATCGACGTGCGCATCCCAGGAATCGAGACCAGATGCAGGGTCTCCCAGATTGCGCGCCAGTGAACTTCCCCCAGCAGAACAGCGTTGCCCTGCTTCCCAATGATCAGCACCGGCTCGTGGGACTGCCCCACCTCGTCAATCAGGGCTTGGAGCCGCTTGCGGTCTTCAGTGGCTGAAACGCAGGCCATGGCGCTCCTGCTGCCAGTCCGTGAAAGCGTATTGCTGCTGACGACCTGCGGAGCTGTCATGACATTGTCTGGCAGGCGGGGCTAGGGTGGCGAAAGACGGTGCCGTGATGACGTCATCCCCTTCGAGAAGCGAGAAGCTCGACCTGCGGCTGACGCCAGGTGCCAAGCAGACCCTGCAGCGGGCAGCCGCGGCAGCCCAGCGCAGCGTGAGCGAATTTGTGTTGGAGAGCGCCCTGGCCAGCGCGGCTGAAACCCTGGCCGATCGCCAGAGCTTCCAGCTGGATGGGGAGCAGTGGGAGGCCTTCGTGGCTGCCCTGGACGCTCCACCCCGGGTGCATCCGCGGCTGGCACAGTTGCTGCAGGAGCCGAGCGTGCTGGAGCGGCCAGCTGCTGGTGGCGCTGAGTGAGCTGCTACCGGATCGAACCGCTCCAGGCCAGTCATGCCGTGGAGCGTTTTGATTGCGGCGAGGAAGCCCTGAACCGCTTCCTGGTCCGCTTCGCGCTGGCGAATCAACGAGCGCGGGCCAGCCGCACCTACGTGGCGCTGGATGGCGACGTCGTCGTTGGCCTCCACACCCTGGTGGTGGGTGAGGTGGGCCCGGAGCAGGCACCAGAGCGGATCAGCAAGGGGTTGGCGCGGCATCCGATTCCGCTGATGGTGCTGGCCCGGCTTGCCGTGGCGGTTGCGCACCAGGGGAAGGGCCTTGGCGCCGCCTTGCCGAAAGACGCGATCGTTCGGACGCTGGCTGCGGCCGATATCGCCGGCATCCGCGCCTTGGCGGTGCATGCCAAAGATGAACGGGCCCGAGGCTTCTATGAGCATTTCGGCTTTCGCCCCTCGCCCACTGACCCGCTGCACCTGTTCGTACTGCTCAAGGATCTGCAGGGCATCGGCGGCGGTTAATGGTTTGGAGAGGAGGAGCGCTCGGGCAGCTCCAGCTCCACGCCACCGAGCTGGGCGAAGTGCTCATGGATGCGACGGCCCAGGCCCTGGCCACCAGCGACGGGCTGCCGGGCTTCGAGGGCGGAGCGGAGGATCGTGCGGGCTTCCTCTTCCATCGATCGGCAGTGCCGAGCGGCCTGAATGCGGAGCTGCGCTGTGGTGTGTTCGTCGAGGTTGCGGATCGTGAGCGTGGTCATTGACGACTCTCGCTTGCGCTGACGGCAATGCTGTCAGTGCTGAGGCCTCTGACCGCGCGTAGCCATCCCAGTAGGGATCAAGTCCTGTGCTGACGAGCGACTGCGTCGATGGCTGGTTGTCGTGCTCGCTGGGAGGAGGCCACGCCCCCTGCATCTGCGCCGCATACCCGGCCTAGAGTTGGTCATCTAGATGGTCAACGGCCATGGTGCAGGTGACGGTGGCGGAAGCCAAGACCCAGCTCTCCAGCCTGCTGGATGCGGTGGAGGCCGGTGAGGCCGTGGTTATTACCCGCCGCGGCAAGCCCATCGCCGAGCTGGTGCCGCGCTGCAGCGTGCGTGATCTGCTGCCCCAGCTCTCCGCCCTGCGAGAAGCGTTGCCAGAGCAGCAGGCCAGCGGCGTGGAGACCATGCGGATGCTGCGGGACGAGTCCCGCGCCTGATGCTCTACATCGACACCTGCGTGCTCCTGGCGGTGCTGATGCCGGAAGTGCACTCCGCCGCCGCGGTGGCCTTTCTGGAGGAGGCGAGTGCACCGCTGGCGATCAGCTCCTGGAGTGTCACCGAGCTCCATTCCGCCCTTGGCCTGAAGGTGCGCACCAAGGCCCTGAGCCAGGCGCAGGCCGAGACGGTGCTGCAGGGCTTTGAGCGCAGCCTGGCGCCGGGTCTGCTGGTGCTGGAACTGGAGCCGCAGGACTTCCGCAATGCCAATGCCTGCCTACGCGGCTGGAGCACAGCCTTGCGAGCGGCCGATGCTCTGCACCTGGCCATCGCCAACGGCCGCGGCGCCACCCTCTGCAGCCTGGACGCTCCGTTTGTCGCGGCGGCCCAACAGCTGAGCCTGCAGGCTGAACTCCTGGGAGCAGGAGAAAAGCCAGGCAGGGATTAGGCGCTGCCCTGCCGGGCCGCCCAGACGTGCCTGGCCCAGCCGGGTTTGTAGCCGCGCTCCTGCTCGCGCTGCAGCAGCTCTTCGTAGGTGCGGCAGCCAGCGGCCGGGTGCGTGCGCCGCAGCCGTTGCTGTTGCTGCCTGGGCTTGGGCCGGTGCCGGGCTGCACCCGTGACTTCCACCAGTTCACCCTCAACCTGCTGCAGCCCGCGGCGCTGCTCATCGCGCTCGTCGGTCAGGAACAGATGGCCGCAGTCGGGGCAGAGCTGGGCTGCGCTGGGGCAGCTGCAGAAGCAGACCGGGCAGTCCTTGATCGGGATTGAGACACCCTCGCGCCGGCGGCGGCCGGCCAGGTTCCACTCGCGCTCATCGGTGGGCAGGCCGTGGCGATGGGCGTTGCCGACGTGATCGAGGATCACGGCCTCCTGCTTCCCAGGTGCGGGACGCAGGGCACGGCCGACCATCTGCAGGTAGAGGCTCAGGGAAGCGGTGGGGCGCATCAGGATCGCCCCGCCGACGGAGGGGATGTCGGTGCCCTCGGAAATGATCATGCAGCTAGTGAGCACCTCCACCTCGCCGGTGCCGAGCCCGGCGATCAGGCGCTTGCGCTCCTCCGCTGGGGTGCTGCCGCTCACCGAGGCGCCCCTGATTCCCGCAGCGCGGAAGGCCGCGGCCATCTGCTCGGCGTGCTCGATCGTGCAGCAAAAGCAGATCGCCGTGCCGGGGTGCAGTCGGCGATGGTAGTGCGGCACCGCATCGCCGATGGCGGCCCGATCGCCAAAGGCGCGTGCTGCCTCCTCCAGATCGAAGTCGCCCATGCGGCGCCGCAGCTTGCTGTTCCGGGCACCTGGCCAGGAGAAGACCTTGGGCCTGGCCAGCCAGCCCTGCTCCACCAGCCAGGCTGCTGAGGGCCCCAGCACCAGGGCCTCGAAATAGCCGCCGGCCTCCACGCCCAGCCCCTTGCCGTCGAGGCGCTCGGGGGTGGCGGTCTTGCCGATCAGGTGGGCCTGGGGCCAGGCGTTGATGACCCGGCCCCAGACATTGCCGGCCACCAGGTGGTGGGCCTCGTCCTGAATGATCAGATCCGGCGCTGACAGCTGCCCCAATCGCCGAGCAACGGTCTGCACCGAGCCCACCGCCACCTGGCGGCCCAGCAGGCGGTGGCCGGGGGCGATCACATCGGGCTCCAGGCCCCAGGCCCGCACGGTGCCAGTCAGCTGGTCGATCAGCTCAGCCCGGTGGGCGAACACCAGCACCCGCCGGCCCTTGCCGGCCGCCCCCTGCACGATGGCGCCGATGGTCTGGCCCTTGCCCGCACCGGTGGGCATGACGGCGCAGACGCGGCGGTGGACCTTGAGAGCGGCGCGGAGGTCGGCCAGTAGCCGCTGCTGGTAGTCGCGCAGGACGATCGGGGCCATGGGCAAGGCGGCAGGCTTTGCGCTGAGCCAGGCGTCTCAGCAATGTTCAACTTATCAAGCTCTGCCGGGTGTGCTTAGGCTGTACTCAGAACGTCAGACATCCATGGCCTCCTTCGCGCCACCGCTGAGCGTCTCCATCACCGAGGCGCAGTTGGCTTGGCTTGACCAGCGCCGCTTGCACGGAACCCTCAGTCGCTCGGCGGTGCTCCGCCAGGTGATCGACGCGGCGATCGCGGCAGAACAGGCCGGCCTGGCCGTGCCCGGGCCAGTGCTGGTGGCAGCCGCTGAGCGTCGTTGATCCGCGGCGACACCCATGGCAACCGACGTGATGACTGCGGCCAATGGCCGCTGGCGGGACATCCTCGAGGCGCTTGCCGGACTGCCAGCCGAGCAGCTCAGCAACCGCCATCAGCCCTGTCCCGCCTGCGGGGGGCGGGACCGCTACCGCTTTGACGATCGCGACGGCAACGGCGCCTGGTTCTGCAACCAGTGCGGCGGCAAAGACCACCTTGGTGGCGGTGGGACCGGGATAGACCTGCTCATGCGGGTGCGCCGCTGGAGCTTCTGCCAGGCCTGCGAGGAGGTGGAGCGCTACCTGGGCCTGGAGCCGGACGGGACCGGGCGGCATCGGCCCCAGCTGGCGTCCAGCGGCAACGGCGCCGGAGGTAAGGCCCCTGCGGCCACAGGACTCCCCGGCCATGCCAGCCGGCCCTGGCGCCAACCCGAGGTGCCGCCCGCCGACGCCGCGCCGCCAGAGCTGGAGCGGGGTGCGATCGCCCAGTGGTGCTACCGCGACGCCAGCGGCGCACCGCTGTTCTGGATTCAGCGGCTCTGCCCTGGCCGCAGCGGCCGCAAGGGCTTTCTGCATCGGGTCTGGCTCGATGGCGGCTGGCACCGCCCCAGCCGCCGCGATCCCTTCTCTTGCGAGTGGCCTGCCCCACGGCCGCTCTACGGCCTCCCCGACCTAGGCGAACGCCCCGAGGCACCGGTGCTGGTTGTGGAAGGCGAGGCCACCGCCGATGCCGCCGCCCGTCTGTTCCCCGAACACGTGGTGATCAGCTGGGCCAACGGCACCAACGCCATCGCCAAGGCGGACTGGCAGCCGCTGTCGGGACGGGGGGTGACGCTCTGGCCCGATGCCGACGCACCGGGCCGCAAGGCGATGGTGCGGCTGGCCGCTCTGTTGCGCGAGCAGGGCTGCTGTGTGCAGCTGGTAGACCCTCCGGCCGATTTGCCGCAGGGCTGGGATCTGGCCGATGCCGACTGGAGCCCAGCGGAAGCGGCCGAGCATCTGCAGCAGTGGCTGCAGCCCCTGCCAGCAGATGAAGCAAGACTGGGAGGGGCATCAGACCCGGAGGACCAGGAGCCCACCTCCGCTGAGTCACCGGCTGGTGGCGGTGGCGGCGCGCCGTTCCAGTGCCTCGGCTACGACGGCGAGGCCAGCTACTACCGCTCCGGCCGCACCGGACAGGTGCTGCGGTTGAGCCGCTCGGCGCACACTGCCACCCACCTGGTGGCGCTGGCGCCCCTGGCCCACTGGGAGACCCTCTACCCCAGCCGCACCGGCGTGAACTGGTCGGCGGTGGCCAGTGACCTCTACGAGCGCTCGATCGCGGCCGGACTCTTCACGCCCGATCGCATCCGCGGCCGCGGCGCCTGGTGGGATGACGGTCGGCCGCTGCTGCACCTGGGCGATCGGCTCGTCATCCCCGAGGGGGAGCACCTGATCACCACGCCCTTTCGCTCGCGCTACGTCTACCAGCGCATGCCGCGGCTCGATGGGCCCGGCGATGTGGAGCCGCTGTCGGTGCAGGAGGCGGCGGTGATCGTGAGCATCGCCAACCGCTTCCACTGGGATGTGCCGGCCTCCGGCACCCTGTTGGTGGGCTGGATGGTGCTTGGGCCGATCTGCGGCTCGCTGCGCTGGCGGCCCCATGTGTGGCTCACCGGCGGTGCGGGCTCCGGCAAGAGCGCGATCCTCGAGCGCTACATCACCCCCTTGCTGGGCGACTTCGCCCTGCCGGTGAGCGGGTCGACCACAGAAGCTGCGGTGCGCCAGTCGATCTGCTCCGACGCTGTGCCGGTGGTGTTCGACGAGGCGGAGAGCAACGAGCGGCCGGATCAGCAGAGGATGCAGGGGATCCTGTCGCTGGCACGGGTGGCCAGCAGCGAGAGCGGGGCGGCCCTGCTCAAGGGCTCTCCGAGCGGGGAGGTGAGCCGCTACCGGGTGCGCTCGATGTTCCTGCTCAGCTCGATCGCCACCGCCCTCAAGCAGGGAGCGGACCGCAGCCGCTTTGCCCAGCTCACCCTGCGCAACCCCGCCGAGCTGCCCAAGAGCGAGCGGGAGCTGCACTGGGCCTCGCTGGATCGGGACCTGGATCGCCACATCTCCAGCGAGCTGGGCCGGCGGCTGATTGCCCGCACCGTGGGCCTGATCCCGATGATCCGTCAGGCCGAGGGGGTGTTCACCCGCGCGGCGGCGCGGCACTTCGATTCCCAGCGCCTGGGGGATCAGTACGGCACCTTGATGGCCGGCGCCTGGTCGCTGCTTAGCGATGTCGTCCCCACCCAGGAGGAGGCCGAACAGTGCATCGCCTGCCACGACTGGGAGAGCTACAGCCAGAGCACCGAGCTCAGCGATGAGCAGCGCTGCATCCAGACGATCCTCCAGCACCCATTGCGGGTGGAGTGCGCCGATCGCAGCGTCACACGCACGATCGGCGAGCTGGTGGAGCTCGCTGCCCACCAGGCCCATGACCTGGAGATCAGCGCGGAGTTGGCTGCCCAGGCCCTGGCCCGCCAGGGATTGCGGCTGGAGCCGCCCCATCTGCTGGTGAGCAACACGGCCGAACCGATCGCGCACATCCTGCGGGAGTCGGCCTGGGCCCATGGCTGGGCGGTGGTGCTGTTGCGCCTGGCTGGCGCTCAACGCCGCGGGCCGGTGCGCTTCTGCGGCGCCGGCATGGTCACGCGGGCGGTGGCGATTCCACTGGCGGTTCTCTGAGGTTCAGCGTCACAGCCATGACACCCCGCAACACCCCACCGTTATGCCCAGATCGACTGCAGCGCAGCCGATCCCAGCGACTGTAACGCTGTAACGCTTTTCGCCGGGGGAAGACACCCTCACACACACATCAACACCCATGCACACCTGCGTCAGGACACACTGCTGCTTGCTAATGCTTCCATTTAGAGAAAGAGGGTTACAACGTCACAGGGTCTGCTCAACCCCTGCTCTGGAGCGGGATTTCGGCTGTGACGCCTGCTGTCACGGCCCGTTGCAAGGGAAACGGCCATGGTGACGGCGACCTGGCTGGATCCCATCCCCGGCCTCTGGCGGGATGAGGCAGCCCATCAGTATTGGCTGGGCGATCACCTGTTTCCGGTGTCGATCACCGGCGTGCTGGCCCGCGGGTTGAGCGAGACCGCCAAACGCTCGATCGAGGCCAAGCGGCCGATCTGGGAGCCGCGCGGAACCACCGTGCACGCGGCCCTGGAGCGCTACACCCAGGCCCGCTTCCTGGTGGGCAAGAGCGCGGCCGATGCCCTGCCGGAAGCCGAGACCGTGCCGGGCCATCACCCCTACCGGGACTGGATCCTGCCGCTGCTGCAGCTGCCGCTCTGGGACGCGGTGGAGGTGATCGCCAGCGAGCGGCTCACCTGCTGTCTGGTCCGCAACGTGGCCGGTGCCTTCGATGGGGCGTATGTCTCACCGGCCCTGAGCGAGCGCCGGGGGCGGGAGGTGCGGGTGCTCTACGACCTCAAGACCCTCTCGGCCCACGGCCGGTCCTATTCCACCGCTGCCCAACTGGGCGGCTACATGGTGCTGGAGGCCGCCCAGGGGAACCACTACGAGATGGGCCAGACGATCTGGAGCAAGCCCGGCGAGGCGTTCACCAGCACCTTCTACAGCCGTGAGCAGTGCCTGAGCGCCTGGGCTGCCGCCTGGAGCCGCTACTGCCTGGCTCACAGGCCCTTCTGAGCACAGGGGGAGCCTAATTAGGAATTAACAGCCGCTGCGATTGCGGCTCTCAGAACAGAGCCCATACAGTGAAGTCCTGGCGGGCTCTGACCTGCTGGCCTCTGAATCCCCTGGCCATGGTGATGCCTGCTGCCCCTGTTGAAGCTGCCTCGGCGTCGTCAGCAGTGCCGGATTCAGCAGGCGCCATCGATGCCCTGCTGGATGCCATCACGGCTCTCAAGGCCCAGCAGAAGCAGCTGGAGCAGCAACTCGAGCCGCTGCTGGTGGCGCTCAGCGAGGCCATGGCTGCCGGCCAGCTGGATCCGGCGTTCTCCCACAACGACTGGGCCTTCTCCCACAGCCTTGGCCGGCTGAGCTACGAGTTCCCGGCGCCGGTGCAGCAGATCGAGCAGCAGCTCAAGGCCGCCAAGGAGAACGCCATCCAGCAGGGCAGTGCCACCGAGAAGCGCGGCAAGCCCTTCTGGACCATCCGCCCCCCGAAGACCCAGCCCCTGCCGTTCTGAGCTGATGCCGCCGCGCGCCCACAACTTGAGCGCTGCTGATCCGGTGGAAGAGCTGCGCGCTGCCGCCAGCACGGAGGACGACAACGGCCAGCCGATCTACGAGCCCACCGACCCGGCCCGGCCGATCGGGCATGCCAACCCACCGCGACGCACGAAGGGACAGGCGGCCCAGCCGCCGCCCCGCCCCTCGCGGCTGGAGGTGGAACGCCGCGTCGCTGAGGGGCAGTTGTGGATCGCCCAGCGCATTCCGCTGGCGTTGATCTACGAAAAAGCTCGTGAAAGCTGGGGGGTGACCAACAGCCAGACGATCAACCGCTACCTCAACCTCGCCCGCGAGCGGATGGTGGAGGAACTGATCACCGACCGGCGCCGCCACCAGGCCGAGCAGATCTTTGCTCTCAACGACTGCGCTCGCCGGGCCATGGATGCCGAGCAGTTCTCGGCTGCAGTGGGCGCCTTCCGGGTGATCGCCGAGATCGGCGGGCTGCTGCGGGCGCCGATCAAGCCGCCGGAGGCACGGCCGTGACCGGCCTGCTGCTGCCCGAGACGGATCCCTGGGGGGATGCCGGCCTGCTGCACCTGCCGGTGACCACAGCTGCTGAACCTGCAGAGCCCCAGAGCCTGCGCAGCTTCATCGCCGAGGCCTACCCCCGCTACGGCTTCCACCGCTGGGCCGAGCTACTGATCGAGCTGCTCCAGGCCGTCGCCGATGGCGAGATCAGCCGGCTGATCGTCACCTGTCCCCCCCGGTTAGGGAAATCGCTCCTCGTCTCCAAGCTGTTCCCGGCCTACTTCCTGCAGCGCTACCCGCACCTCTTTGCGGCGATCGCGTCGTACTCAGCCGAGCTGGCCTACGCCCACTCGCGAGAGGCGCGCCACTTCTACCGGGTGACCGGCCACCTGCTCGCCCGCGATTCGGCTGCGGTGGGCAACTGGCTGACGCGCCAGCGGGGCGGCTGCATCGCCGCCGGCGTGGATGGCCCCTTCACCGGCAAGGGCTACAGCCTGGGGATCATCGACGACCCCTACAAGGGCCCCGGTGATGCCGCCAGTCCTGCGATGCGGCAGAAGCTGATCGACTGGCTGCGGTCGGTGTGGCTGACCCGCGCCGAACCGGCGTTGGTGTTGGGGCCGGACGGCACAGAGCAGCCGAACCTCTCGGCCCAAGTGGTGGTGCTCACCCGCTGGGACCACCAGGACGTGATCGGCTGGCTGTATGAGCATGAGCTCGGCGAGGCACCGCAGCACTGGACCGTGCTGGATCTGCCGGCCATCGCCGAGGACCCGTTCGATCGACCCAAGCTGCCGCCCACCTGCACCCTGATCCCCGACTGGCGACAGGCGGGAGAAGCCCTTTGCCCGGAGCGGTTCCCGCTGCCGGAACTGCTGAAGATCAGAGCCCGCCTCGGTGCCTATTGGTGGGCGGCGCTGTATCAGCAGCGGCCCAGCCCGGCGTCGGGCTCGATCTTCCTGCGCCAGTGGATCCGGCCGCCCTTCCCCCGCGAGGAAGCAGGAGCGGCCGCTGGCCGGCAGCGCCTGTACGCCCTGCTGGCGCTCTCCTGTGACCTGAGTTTCAAGGGGGAGGCAGAGAGCGATTACTGCGGCTTCTGCCTGGCCGGCCTGCTGGCACCACCAGCCCGGAATGGCATCCCCCGATCGGGTGAATCTCAGGGACCGATGGCCCCGGCGGCGCTGGAGATCGAGGTGCTCTGGGCAGCGCGGCACCGCTTTGGTCTGCCGGAGGTGATCCGCTTCCTGCTGGGTTGTCTGGAGGCGCTGGAGCAGCAGTGCCTCAGGCCCCATGCCGTGCTGATCGAGGACGCGGCCAACGGCCCGGCGGTGCTGCAGACCCTCCGGCGCCGGGTGCCGGGGATGCTGCCGATCACCGCCCGCGGCAGCAAGGAAATCCGCGCCCATGCCGTTGCCCCCCTGGTGGAGGCGGGGCAGATCCGCTTCCACCACCGCGCCCAGCCGCTGGTGGAGGAGGCGATCCGCTTCCCCAAGGGCAGCAAGGACCTTGTGGATGCCTTCTGCCACGGGGCTCTCTGGCTGGAGGGCCGCTACTGGAAGGCTCAGGGCATCCAGCCGGTAGTGACGCCACTGCTGGTGAGCCGGTGAGCGTGTCGATGGTGTCCGCCGTGCGGGAACATCCCAAGCCTTCCGCAGTGGAGAGCCCACGCCCTGCCGTGCTGTTTCCTGCTGCTCTGCAGCTGGTGCTGCCGCTCACGGTGGTGCTGGTGGGTGATGTCGCAGGCGTGGAGCGGATGCTGCGGCAACGGCGCTACCGCAGGCCGGCGTGCCATGCCCGGGCAGATCAGCTGGAGATCAACCTCCACGCTCCAGTGCGTCACCACCCCAGAGCCCGGGCTCAGCCGCCTCCGCGTTGCAGACCTCGGCGACAGCGCCCGGTGCGGCCTCATGCCGTTGCCGATGCCCTGGCTCTGCAGCACATAGACCTGGCCGAGAAGATCGCCGGCAACTTCGCTCGCCGTACTGTTCACCCCAAGGAGGATCTGCTGCAGCTAGCGATGATCGGGCTGATCAAAGCGGCGCGGCGCTATGACCCTTCACGGGGCCCCTTCCGGCCCTACGGGCGCACCTATGCCAATGGAGAGATCACCCACTTCCTGCGGGACAACGGCTTCCTGCTCAAAGTGCCGCCGACGTGGCGGGAACTGCATGCCCGGGGACAGCGGTTACTGACCTCGGGGGTGGGATTTGCAGAGATGCTGGAGCGACTGGAGATTAGGCCTGAGCAATGGGATCAGGTTGTTGATGCCTGCTCAGTTCGGGTCGTTGCTTTTCCTGTTGAGTAACGCCAAGATCAGAAGCGGGCACTATCCTTTGCGCAGATAGCATACTCAAGCCCCGCCTTCTGAATCTTGATGTTAGATTGCTTAGTGGCGATTCATTCGCCAAGAGTGGTTAAGACTATTTTGGCATGGCCTCGGACCCAAATGGATCTACGGGATTTAGCATGAAAGGGTTGCACTCTCCGATACGATCAGAATACCAAGATGCCTGAACATAGTAGTCGTTGATTGCTCTAATTCTTGCATGATAGACCGAGACATGCCTTCGACAAAAAAATGACAGAAAGACAAGCAAGCCTACAGAGAGAAATGAGAGGGCAATAAGAAAGAAACCCTTAATAGATAACACTAAATCGAGAATCACAGCATAATTAGTGGTCATCGACGGTGCATGCCCGGTAGGCACAGGTAAAAAATGAAGGGGATATATAACTGTCAGCAATACCACAGGAGCCAATAAGAGAAGCGATCGAGAGAGACCGTTCATGTCTATTATGTTTCTCTGAAGCGCTCTTCTTAAACTCTTGTGTCGCCGAATAACTGACTGAACCCTGAAGGTGATGTCCTCAAATCCATCTTCAAATTCTCTAAGTCTTTGCAAAAGCATAGTATTAGGCGGCATCAACACTCTTGCAGGTATTTGAAAAGCACTTATCCCGATTGCAGTCGAAGATTGTCTTGCTGATTGCTGGCTGGCCTTTACGGCAGCATTGATCTTGATATTAAGGCTTCTGACAAAATTCTCTGGATAGTAAATCCGTGGCAGCACACGCTTCAGAAAATCAATCTTAACTTCGTCACTGGTGTTATCCAGGGAGATCAGATCTGCCCGTGCTTCGTCGAAGTCATATTCTTCATAGATTCTTTTATCGTGCCAATCAAAATTCATCGATTCTATCCGAGTCTTCAAGTCAGCGGATTCGTCAATTAATGCTTGGCCATCGTACTCCAGCCGATCGTAGTCACTACTCTCGCTGATAATCCTAGAAACAAGGAAGGCAAGCAGTACGCCTATCATTGAGGCGGAAGCTTGAGAAACTGTTGAGAAGAAGCTGTTCCAATCCACTTTTTAGCAAGTGCTCTTTTGTTGTCAATCTAACGCTGGCTATCACCTGCCCGCCGAGAGCTGATGCTTAAAGGATCTCCCTGGGCTTCGGAGAACCGAAGGAGGCGGGTCAGGTGTATGGCTGTGTTAGAAAGAATCTTGAGGAATATCTTGATATTGGTTAACCCACGCGTATTTAACAGGATCTTTCCGCAAAAGGTGCTGTACAACTGCTTGGCGAGCTTCTGGGCTTGACATCTTCAGCGCAGATCGAATCTCAAATTCCTGCTGTCTTGGGCTCGCTCCTAGATTAACTGCCTTCTCGAAATGTTGATCTCCCAATGCAGGCTGACCAGTCTGGTAGTAAACTGCTCCAAGCAAGTTATGCGGATGAAAGCTTTGAGGGCTTGCGCTAATTGCATCGAGCCCATCTTGCTTCGCACCTTCAAGGTCACTCAAATCACGCTTTGCGCCTCCTCTATTTGTGAGCACAGCGCTTCTAGCCCTACCATCATGGATCTTGGAAATTGTATCATCGCTGACATGATCAACAATCGCATTGGCACACTCACCCTGCCTAAAGTAGCGGCCGGACTTTGCTAAGTTCCAGGCATCGCCATCCTTGAGATACGATGAGTAGTAATAGTTTGCCAGCACCAGGTAAAAGTTATTATCTTGGAGCCAATTAACATGGGACTCTGTCAGGTTACCGGTCTCTTCAAGCTCTTGCAGTATCACCACCAAATATGAGGGTTCGCTTCCTTCAACTACGGCTTCAGCTTGAGCCCCGTATTTTTGCGCCAAAGGACCAAACGTTGCTATAATTTGATCTTTTAGTAATTCAGCTTTTGCCCTTGCTTCCGCCCTCCTTATTGCCTCACGCTCTTTCTCCTGTCGTTGCTGCTCTTCGGCTCGTACTCGTTCTCTGCGCTGCTTGTCAGCCAATGGACCACAAAAACCAATTATGGCGACAACTTGTGCTTGGAATTCAGGACTAGACTGACAGTCTTGCCAGCGCAACACGGTTTGTGCGCTTTCTAATGCTTTGACATAATCGCCAGATTCCAAGGCCCCGCAAATAGCCTTGCGTGCCAAATAGGATAATTGATTGGTTGGTGGATTGGTCATCATGGCGTCAACTCTAGCTCTTTCTAACGCTGTATGGACGGGTCCTCGTTAAAAAATAGTCTGGCCCCTGCTGGTCCGCGTAAAAACCCGAAGTCATTACCAGCTCAACTCTAAGCCCACTGCGTGGCAATCATTCTCGAGCAGATGGATCCTCAAGCCTCGTTCATATGCGGACCCTCATAAGAGCCTGTGCCCCTCGCTCTGGCCAACTCGCTTGCGCGGATGATCTGGCTGGAACCATGCAGATCCTGCATCGCCTTCCCCGCGGCCAACCGCGACCTCTGGCAATGGCTCTGACCCCACCAGCAGCCAGTGCCCACCACCCGCCGCCGCAGGACAGCGACCCCCAGCAGCCCCCCCTCCCCACCAGCGCTGCAGCCCCAAGGACCGGCTGCGCCCCCCTGGCTGGAGCACCCCACCCTCTCCGGCCTGAGGGACCGCCTGCAGCTGGTCTACGACTGCTGGACCCTGCTGGAGCTCCCCGACGGCACCAGCCGCCGCCCGGTTTATCTCCCTCGCGGCATTGAGGAGCCCGAAACCTGCTACCTCAAGCGCCTGGAAGCCGCCCGGCCCACCGGCTTCTACCGCGATGCCCTACGCACCTACGCCGGGATGCTGTCGCGGCTGGCCTGGCAGCAGCTGCCCGATTCCCTCAGCCGGGTGGCCACCGATGTGGATGGCCACGGCACCGACCTGGGGGTGTTCCTGTTCCTGGCCGATCTGCTCACCCTTCGGGATGGCGGTTGCCTGATCCTGCAGCTGCCGCCGCAGCACCGCTGGCCCTCAGAAGGGGACCGACTGGAGGCGCTGGCCAAGGGGGACCGTCTTTCCTTACCCCGCCTGCAGCTGGTGCCCCGGGGCGACCTGCTCAACTGGCGCCTCCCTATCAATGCCGCCCCAGCCGCCCCGGCATCGGGGCCGTTGGAGATCGTCTGGCGGGAGCCGCGCCGGCAGGCCCTACCGCCCCGCTTCGCCAGCGGCAACGCCGCGGTGCCCACGGTGGTGATCGATGCCCACGGCGGCCTGGTGCCA
>NZ_JBKKKY020000065.1:0-14294 GCF_046613545.2 Aphanothece microscopica RSMan92
TACAAAGATTGACTTATCGGTATAGGGATAGATCAGCACATAGATCCTTAGGAAGGATACAACGACTGCTCGCCTCCGCTCCAGAAATCCATCGATGCCAGTAACATTTGGAATCCCACTGGCTTGCGCATACAAGACTTTGTTTCGATGATTTGCCATCCGCTTAACATACCTTATGATATCTTGACGTGACTCGCCTGAAGCAATCTCCAGGAGTTCCTGCTCAAAGAAATAGACTCGGTCATTCAGTTTAATCGAGAAACCCAATGGAGGATCGCATGTGATCGTTTGACCTTGGAATTGAAAAGACAAAGAAAGTTTTCTCTCGCTCTCCGACCCAATCAGGAACAGACTGTATTCAGATCCGAAAGGAAATCCTGGTTCTTTCGACCACGCCTCTACAAACTTAAATATTGCTCGCAGGAATGGCTCCAGGGCATGCTTATAAGCATGATCCTTGAATCGAATTTTCTCGGCATTATGATAGCCTTTCTCCTTAAGGACAAGAAAGATCGCGGTAGCTGCCTCCTCCTCTGCGGTTATCGCTCTGAGTACCGCCATTTCTGGATCTATTTCCTTGAGCCTCGTGGCGCGCTCTAAGTGATGTACAGAGTTTCTTGCGCAGTGCCTCGATTGTCCGCTTGCATTGTTGACTATGCATTCGAATATATGGCTATCAAAGTCGGTATCATAAATCATAGCCTGATCGCATAACGGCAGCGATCACCGAGTCGGAACCAGCGATCATCCATTCCAAAACCACGCGCAAGTCCGGCTTCGCGTGCATCGCATTGTTATTCTGCGCTATCCGATGGTGTTAACGCTGCAATTTCTTTCTTGGATAGATATGTGTAGCCCGACTGGCTAAACATGCAACGGCCAATGCTATCGGACTCAATTTTGTCCATAAGACCATTGTGTCGATTTCGTTTTGCACTATTGATGTTTTTTAGAATTGAAATTCCGTCTGCTAGGCCATCAACGAAAGTGATAGTCTGTTCGTCTCGAAACACATAGAAAGAAGCAAGCCCGCCAGGGTCGATGAATCTTTCAGTTGCCAGTTCCGCGCCATCAGGATCCATCACGATAACTATTTTTTCGTACTCCGCAAGAAAAGGGTGGGTCAAGTTCAGTTCAACCGAAAATTCGTAGCCGTCTATGACCGTGGAACATTTGTGAGCAGGTTTAGATCCATAAGTCCCATCGCCGTTATCGGGCCGGCTCATCGCTGCAAAAGGGTCAAAAGACGGGAGGAAAAAGTAACCTGCGATACAAGCGCCAATAGCCCCAATTACCACGACAGATGCAATCAGTAGCTGTAATGTTCTAGTTCGCATGGGCACTCTCAAGCCGAACTAGTCATTGGACGGTTCCGCAAACCGCCCCAAGCCTGCGATCCCTTTCCGTGAACCGCGCGCCGAGGCTGAGCCCTGAAATGCGGAAAGCATTCTGCCGCAAGGGTTCCCGTCATTCGTCACTCCGGCGTGGGCTTGGTTCACGGGTCCGTGAACCCATCGTGCGTTGTGCGACAGAAGTGGTCTGCTCCGTCAGCCCAGGCCTCTGGCCGGACAGTGTCACCATCACTGCTGAAGCTATCGCAGCTGAAGTCTGAGATCACCCGGCTGCCAGCTCTGGTTGAACCAGGGTTCCAGCGGTCCATAGAGCCGCAGGATCACGTTGTAGCCCTTCCCAGGCATCGTCTGCACCCAGTTCGCCTCCTGGCCTGCCGGTGGTGTGGGCCCGAACCAGATCGTGGCGCCGCCATCGGCCTTCGTCTTCAGGCCGGCACTGTTGCTGTCGATCCCGGCCGCCTTCTGATCGGTCGGCAGCAGCGAGCGGGTCTGGTTGTCGTACACCGTGAGGGCCCAGAAGTCCTTCGCCGGAATCGGCCCGGGCAGGGTCACCGCGTAGGTGCGGCCGCCATCGAGATAGCGCCCGGCAGCGTCGCGCACGGTGAGGGCATAGGCCGAGCCCGTGCCCGGCTTCGCGTCGCTCATGGCGGGCGTGATGCCGGTGGCGAGATAGAAGAACAGCGCCCTGGCATCGAGCAGGCGCTCCGCCCCCGAAAGGAACTGGTAGCTCCCCCCCACGAAGGGCGTGGTCCACTGCCGGTCCTTGAAGATCCGGGTGCGGGGATCGCGGGACGCGAAGGCGTTCGAGCGGGCGTAGGCGTTGCCCACCGCCACGGCCTCCGTCAGCGTCTTCTTCAACCGCGCGTCCGGCGCGAACGGCTGCCCCTTGCGGATGCCGATCGCGGCGTACAGGCCCACGGTGTCGGGGTCCACCCAGTCGGCAGGTTCGTTCTGCACCACGCCGTTCAGTTCCTCGTAGAAGCTGAAATCGTTGGCGCTGATCGTGTTGAACGTCACGCCGGAGAGGTTCACGAACGGCGACGCCGGGGGGTTGGCCGCCTGGGCCAAGGGGAACACCGCGGCTTTCGCCTTCACAGCGGCCGTGGCGGCCGCGAGATCGCCCTTCTCCACGAACACCCGATAGAAGATCACCAGCCGGTTGGTGCGCGGCCTGGCGATGTGAAAGCCCTGTTGGGGCAGGCTTGCCTGGTAGCCGGGTGGCACGAACAGATAGTCACCGCCCGCGCCCTTGTCGGGCCCGGTCACGCCCACGTCCGTCACCCAGCGGAAATCGGCGTCGTCCACCGGGCCGAGCGTCCGGGGCGGCACCCGCACCACCATCGGCCCGTCCTTCAGATTCACGCACATCAGCACGTAGACGGTGGTGGTGTTGGGCGTCAGGAAGAGGGAACGGGCGTCCATCAGCTGCTCGGTGATGCCGATGCCACCGTTGGGCTTCACACCCGCGTCCTCCAGGCCGCGGCAGGCGGCATACACCGACGTGGCCGACATCCCTCTGACAAAGGCCTCGATGCCCCGGTTGAAGTCGATCTGGTCGTAGGCGAGCTGCACCGTCGCCGGATCGGGCGCGCCGTCCTGGAAGCGCAGGGTGCCGATGCGGGTCTGCACCGTGTCCGGTGTGGTGATCCTGGCGGGCACGTCCGGCGCGTACCTCGGCTGGGCCTGGCTTTCTGCCGCCGCCATGGCCACGATGGATGCCACGGTGAGGCCAAGCAGCCGACGCGGATGGCGTTGCTGTGGGCCCCGCCTGGTTGGGGCTGGCTGCAGCCGGGCCTGGGCTTCGGCCCTTCCCTGAGCCGCCGTCCGGTTGTCTTGCATTGTTGTGATCCGCGCCACAGAGAGGCCCTGGGAGATGCCGGCGCCACTCCCCAACCCGGGGGCGGCCGACCGGCATTCCGAAGCTAGGCATGGCTCAGGGCGGCGAGAACCCTCCGCCTGTCGCCATGGCTCGCCCAGGGAACCGCTGGACGGATTCCACCTACAGCCCGCGGCGATCCAGCGCCTCCGCCAGCCGGGTCACCGCCGAGGCCAGCTGGGCCTGGGTGTCGGGCGGAGCCACCGCTTCCTCCTTGCGCTTGACCGCCTCGATGGCCCGCACGATCAGGAACACCACGAAGGCGATCACCAGGAAGTTGATCAGGGCCACCAGCACGGCCCCGGCCGGCCAGGCATTGATCGAGTCCACCTGGGCGGCCTTGAGGGCCGGCTCCAGCAGGTTGGTCATCACCAGGCTCACCACGGCGTCCACCACCTTCCCGAAGGCTCCGCCGATCACCACCGCCACGGCGAGATCCACCACGTTGCCCTTGTTGATGAAGGCCTTGAAGTCGGCCAGGAAGCTGGAGCGGCGGGGAGCCATGGGACTGGGGCCTCGAGGGGATCGCGGAAACCTACCGGGCCCGCTTCGGCGCGCCAGCCCCAGCCCAGGCCGGAACCTCCTGTGCGACCCTCGGCCGCCTCAGGGCTCCTCGTTCCGTTGCCGCTCCACCAGGGCCTGAAGCCCCGCTTCGATGGCGGGGGGCAGGCTGATCCGCAGGTTGCCCGTACTGAGGTGCAGATCCCGCTGGGGGAACGGCACCGTGATGCCGCGCTCCCTCAGCAGCGCCTCGATCCGGAAGTTGAGATCACTCACGATCTCGTACTGGCGGCGAGGCTCCCGCGTCCACACCAGCAGCGTGAAGTTCAGGGCGCTGTCGCCGAAGCTGCTGAAATACACCCGCGGCGGTGGCGCCTTCAGCACGGCGGGATTGTCACGGCAGGCGGCGATCAGGGCCTCGCGCACGGCGCCGGTGTCGGAGCCGTAGGCCACCCCCACCGGCACCTGCAGCCGTGACACCGGGCTGCCATGGCTCCAGTTGATCACCCGCGACTCGAGAAATTCGGAGTTCGGCACGATGATCGTCACCCGATCCAGGGTGGTGACCTTGGTGCTGCGCAGGCCGAGGCTCTCCACGCTGCCCTGCAGATCGCCGATCTCCACGAAGTCGCCCACCTGGATGGGGCGCTCGAAGATGATGATCAGGCCGCTGAGGAAGTTCTTGCTGATGCCCTGAAGGCCCAGGCCCACCCCCACCCCCAGCACGCTGGCGAAGAGCGTGAGCGAGGTGAGATCGAGCCCCCACAGCTGCAACAGCACCAGCGTGCCCACCAGCAGCAGGCCGTAGCGCGCCACGAAGGCCACGGCCTCCTGGCCCCCCTCGCTCATGCCGGTGTACCGCAGCACCCGTTTGCGCAGCAGGCTCTGCAGCAGCCCCACCATCTGGGCCAGGGCCACGAACAGCAGCACCAGCACCACCAGGTCCTGCAGCGAATAGCTGCGGGCCCCCAGGGGCAGGAAGGGGGCCTCCAGCCAGCTCCGGGTGGCCTCGAGCAGCCCCGCGCCGAGGCGGCGGCTGAGGGGGAAGAGGTTGGTCACCAGGGCGGCGGCCCCCAGCCAGATGCCGGATTGCAGCAGCAGCAGCAGGCTGCGCAGCAGGAACCGGCTGGAGCGGTCACTGCTCTCGCCCTCGGTGGGCAGGGGGGCCAGGGCCTTGGGGTACCAGCGCCGCCAGAGGCGACGCAGGACGACGTGCAGTCCCAGGCCTCCCAGCAGGATCGCCAGCACCACGGGCAGCATGCGCACCAGGTGCTCCGGGCTGCGTTCCCGTTGGGCCGTGGCGATCGCCTGATTCAGCTGACGCTGCCAGAGCTCGGCCTGTTCCCGTGCCTCCAGCCCCTCCGGCACGTCCCGTTCGGTGACCGTGACCAGGGTGCGGCCGTTGAGCTCCAGCACCGGCAGGTTGTTGCTCTGGCGCACCTCCAGGCTCACGGGTCTGGCGGAGGCCACCGCGTCTTCCAGCCGCTGGTTGACGGTGCTGCTGCGCTGCTCGGCGGTGAGGTGGCGTGACCCCCAGATCCGGAACAGGGTGCGGCCATCCAGCACCACCGGGGCTGAAGCCGTGGCCGGCTCGGCGCTCTGGGCCCTGGCGGCAGTCGTGCCGGCCTCGCTCCAGAGGGGCGCCAGGGCCAGGGCCAGGGTGAGCAGCGCCGCCAGCAGGGGCACCAGCCCAGGGGGGCGAGGGCCGAGGCGTGGGCGGGCAGACCTCATGGCGGCGCGCATGGGGCTGCAGGCTAGGCAGGGTGCCGGGCCGGTTCTGCATGCGGTGCGGAGGGGATGCCTTCAGGTGAGGCCCCGGGGATCTCATTAGGTTGCGGCCAACGCTGTCCCACCCCGCGGAGGGTCATGCCATGCCGTCTGCCATCGCGTCGGCGCCCGCTGGCGCTTCGCAGGGCGTGCCGCCTCCCCATGCCCTGGCCGCCGCGGAGGTGCTCAGTCACTGGGGCTCCAACCCCAGGGACGGCCTGGAGGCCGGTGAGGTGGCCTCCAGGCAGGAGCGCCATGGCTGGAACGCCTTGCCGGAGCTGCCCGGCCAGCCGGCCTGGCTGAAGCTGCTGCTGCAGTTCCACCAGCCCCTGATCTACATCCTGCTGGCGGCCGGTCTGATCAAGGCGCTGCTGGGCTCCTGGACCAATGCCGTGGTGATCACGGCGGTGGCCGTGGTCAATGCCGTGATCGGCTATGTGCAGGAGGCCCGTGCCGAAGGGGCCATCGCCGCCCTGGCCCGCTCGGTGAGCACCGAAACCACCGTTCTGCGCGATGGCCAGACCCTGAGGATTCCCTCCCGGGAGCTGGTGCCGGGCGATGTGGTGCTGCTGGCGGCCGGCGACAAGGTGCCGGCCGACCTGCGCCTGCTGGCGGCGCGTGAGCTGCAGATCGACGAGTCGGGTCTCACCGGCGAATCCCTGCCCGTGGCCAAGACCCTGGCGCCCCTGCCCGCCGACACACCCCTGGCCGATCGCCGCTGCATGGCCTACGCCGGCAGCTACGTGACCTTCGGCCAGGGGCGGGGTGTGGTGGTGGCCACCGGTGAGGCCAGTGAGATGGGGGAGATCTCACGCTCCCTGCAGCAGCGGGTGTCGCTGAGCACCCCGCTCACCCGTCGCTTCGCCCGCTTCAGCCGGGTGCTGCTGATGTTCATCCTGGCGGTGGCGGCCCTCACCCTGGCCATCGGCCTGGGCCGCGGCCAGCCCTTCGCCGAGGTGTTCGAGGCCGCCGTCGCCCTGGCGGTGAGCGCCATTCCAGAGGGCCTGCCGGCGGTGGTCACGATCACCCTGGCCATCGGCGTGAACCGCATGGCCGCTCGCCACGCCATCATCCGCAAGCTGCCGGCCGTGGAAGCCCTGGGCAGCGCCACGGTGGTGTGCTCCGACAAGACCGGCACCCTCACCGAGAACCAGATGACCGTGCAGGTGGTGGTGGCCGGTGGGGTCAGCTACCGGGTGAGCGGCACCGGCTACAGCCCCCATGGCGACCTGCTCGACGGCGACGGAGCCGTGGTGGATCCCCTGCCGCCGGCGCTGGAGCAGGTGCTGCGCTGCGGCGTGCTCTGCAACGAGTCCCGCCTCAGGCAGCAGCACGGCGCCTGGACCATGGAAGGGGACCCCACCGAGGCGGCCCTGCTGGCGGCGGCCGAGAAGGGCGGTCTCACCCAGGCCGGGCTGGAGCCGGTCTTCCCCCGGCTCGATGCGATTCCCTTCGCCTCCGACTACCAGTACATGGCCACCCTCCACGACGGGCCGGAGCGGCTGCTGCAGGTGAAGGGATCGGTAGAGGCGCTGCTGCCGCGCTGCAGCGGCATGCTTGCCGCCGATGGCGCCGTGGTGCCCCTCGATGCCGAGGCCGTTCTTCATCGGGTGGATGATCTGGGCGGGGAGGGCCTGCGGCTGATCGCCTTTGCCTCCCGGGTGCTGCCCCACCACCGCCACGCCCTCGACCACGGCGATCTGGACGCTGATCTGGTGTTTCTGGGTCTGCAGGGCATGCTCGATCCGCCGCGGCCGGAGGCGATCCGTGCCGTGGAGGCCTGCCAGCGCGCCGGTATCTCGGTGCGCATGATCACCGGCGATCACGCCGCCACCGCCGCCGCCATCGCCGGCCGCATGGGCATCGGCGCTCTCGGGGCTGAGGGGCTGCGGGCCTTCACCGGTCAGGAGCTCGGCGCCATGGATGCCGCCGCCTTTGCCTCGGCGGCCCGCGACGGGCATGTGTTCGCACGGGTGGCGCCGGCCCAGAAGCTGAAGCTGGTGGAAGCCCTGCAGGCCGGCGGCGCGGTGGTGGCGATGACGGGCGATGGCGTCAACGACGCTCCGGCCCTGCGCCAGGCCGACATCGGCATCGCCATGGGCCGGGGCGGCACCGAGGTGGCCCGCGAGGCCGCCGACATGCTGCTAACCGACGACAACTTCGCCTCGATCGAGGCGGCGGTGGAGGAGGGGCGCACGGTGTACCGCAACCTGCGCAAGGCGATCGCCTTCCTGCTGCCGGTGAACGGCGGCGAGTCGATGACGATCCTGATCAGTGCGCTGTTGGCCCGCGATCTGCCGATCCTGGCCCTCCAGGTGCTGTGGCTCAACATGATCAACTCGATCACGATGACGGTGCCGCTCGCCTTCGAGCCCAAGGCGGCCGACACGATGGCGCGGCCGCCGCGGGACCCCGGCGAGCCCCTGATCACGCCGCGCCTGCTGCGCCGGATCCTGGTGGTGTCGCTGTACAACTGGCTGCTGATCTTCGGGGTGTTCGAGTGGGCGCGCGGCGGTGGCGGCAGCCTGGAGCTGGCCCGCACCGCTGCCATCCAGGCCCTGGTGGCGGCCCGCATCGTCTACCTGCTGAGCGTGAGCCAGCTGGGGCGCACCCTGGCGTGGCGCCTGCGGGCTCCCTCCATCCGCCTGGCCCGCGCTCCCCAGCTGCTCCTCGGCGTGGGCGTGGCTGTGCTGCTGCAGGTGGTGTTCAGCCAGTGGGGGCCGATGAACACCCTGTTCAGCACCGAGCCGATCGGCGCTCCGGAACTGGCGATGTGCGGCCTGGCGATGGTGGCGATGCTGCCGGTGGCCTGGCTGGCCCACCGCCTCGACCCCGATGCCTAACCGCTCAGCAGCTGGCGCAGTCCGGCCTCATCCAGCACCGCGACCCCCAGGCTCTCGGCCTTGCTGAGCTTGCTGCCGGCCTCCTCGCCGGCCACCACGTAGCAGGTTTTCTTGCTCACTGACCCCGTCACCTTGCCGCCGGCCGCCTCGATCAGGTCCTGGGCCTCGCGGCGGCTCAGGGTCGGCAGGGTGCCGGTGAGCACGAAGGTCTTGCCTGTCAGTGTTCCCTCCGGCTGTTCCGCTCCACGCCCTTCCCCGTCAGGCTGCGGCTCGGCCGCCAGGCTGAACCCCTGGGCCGCCAGCGCCGCCAGCAGATCCCGGTTGGCCGGCGTATGGAACCACTGCTGCAGGCTCTGGGCGATCTCCGCGCCGATGCCGAACACCGCGGTGATGCGCTCCGGGGTCTCGGCGGCGGCGGCGGCGAGGTTGTCGGCGCTGGGGAAGGCCCGGGCGAGCGCCTTGGCATTCACTTCCCCCACGTGGTGGATGCCGAGCCCGTAGAGCTGGCGGTGCCAGGGCTGCTGCTTCGAGGCGGCCAGGGCCGCCACCAGGTTGGCGGCCGACTTCTCCCCCATCCGCTCCAGGCTGGCCAGCAGGGCCGCATCGAGCCGGTAGAGATCGGTGATGGCCCGCACCAGGCCGCGATCCACCAGCTGCTCGATCAGCTTGCTGCCCAGGCCGTCCACATCCAGCGCCGCTTTGCTCACCCAGTGGCGCAGGGAACCGCGCAGGATGGCCGGACAGCTGCTGTTGACGCAGCGGGTGGCGGCCTCGCCGGACTCGCGCACCAGCTCCGAGCCGCATTCCGGGCAGCGGCTGGGCAGCTCCAGTGGCCGGGCCCCGGCCGGCCGCAGCTCCGGCAGCACCCGCACCACCTCCGGGATGATCTCGCCGGCCTTGCGCACCACGATCGTGTCGCCGCTGTGCAGGTCGAGTTCCGCCAGCCGGTCGGCGTTGTGGAGGGTGGCGCGGCTCACCGTGGTGCCGGCCAGGGGCACCGGCTCGAACTCCGCCACCGGCGTCACCACGCCGGTGCGGCCCACCTGGGCCACCAGGCGCAGCAGCCGGCTGGGGGCCTCCTCGGCGGCGTATTTCAGCGCGATCGCCCAGCGCGGGGCCTTCTGGGTGAAGCCGGCGTCGGCCTGCAGGCGCAGGT
Organism: Aphanothece microscopica RSMan92; assembly: GCF_046613545.2. Lineage (NCBI taxonomy): Bacteria > Bacillati > Cyanobacteriota > Cyanophyceae > Chroococcales > Aphanothecaceae > Aphanothece > Aphanothece microscopica. The sequence goes on from NZ_JBKKKY020000065.1 coordinate 9,496, forward strand.
CGTTGAGCTTCATCACCACCCCGTCGGTGGCGTAGGGGAGCTGCCGGCGCGCCTCCTCCCAGCGGCCGAAGAACGCCTCCACCGCTGCCAGATCCCCCAGCAGCTCGGCATTGGGGTTCACCTTGAAGCCCGCGGCCCGCAGCCACTGCAGGCTGCCCCACTGGTCACCGGGCCGCGGCGGATCCCCCCCGCCCGGTTGCCAGTCCTCAGGCAGATGCAGCGTGTAGGCGAAGAAATCCAGATGGCGGGCGGCCACCACCTTCGGGTCGAGCTGGCGCAGGGTGCCGGCACAGGCGTTGCGGGGGTTGGCGAACGGGGGCTCGCCCCGCTCGGTCCGCTCGGCATTGATGGCCGCGAAGGTGGCATCGGGGATCAGGGCCTCGCCGCGCACCTCCAGCCAGGCGGGAGGCTGCGCCAGCGGCAGCCGCAGCGGCACGCTCTGGATCGTGCGCACGTTGGCCGTGATCTCCTCGCCCCGCTCCCCGTCGCCGCGGGTGGCGGCCCGGATCAGCACGCCCTCCCGGTAGCTGAGCGCCAGGGCGTTGCCGTCGATCTTGAGCTCCCCCACCATGGCCAGGGCCGGGCGGGGAGCCTCGCCCTCAGGCAGGCGGTCGAGCACCTTCAGCAGCCGGGTGTACCAGGCCTCGAGCTCCTCGATCGAGAAGGCGTTGTCGAGGCTCAGCAGGGGGATGCGGTGCTCCACGCTCGTGAAGCCCTCCGCCGGGGTCCCCCCCACCCGCTGGGTGGGACTGTCGAGCGTGATCAGCTCGGGGTGGGCCGCCTCGAGGTCCGCCAGCTCCCGGTAGAGCCGGTCGTAGACCGCGTCCTCCATGACGGGGGCATCGAGCACGTAGTAGGCGTGGGCGGCCCGGGCGAGCAGGGGGCGGAGTTCGGCGACCCGGGCCCGCGGGTCACCGGCGTCGGGGGAGGCGGAGGTCACGGGCGGCCAGGGGGGCGCAGCTCAGCTGGCCACGGTCTTGATCCGGTCGATGCGCCACTGCTCGTCCACCTTCACGAAGGTGAAGTCGAGCGGCAGCTCCTCCTTGGCGTCGGTGAGCAGCTTCACGGTGAGGATGAGCTGCCCCTCCTGGAGCCGCGGCCGGCCGGACTTGAGGTTGCGGTAGCGGTTGAGCTTCAGGCCCGCCAGGTACTGGATGAACTGCTTGCGGTTCACATGGGTGCGGTAGTTCTTGGTGGTGAGCAGGTAGGCCCCGTCCACCTGACCGCTGGCCACCTGGGTGAAGAACTGCTTGAGCAGCGGATTGATGCCGCGGGCGCTCAGCACCAGCTTCACCGCCGTGATCGTCCAGTAGAGGAGCAGGGCCCCGGCACCGGCCAGCAGGGCCTTGGTGCCGATCTCGCGGGTCAGACCCCAGTCCATAGGCCGCTGAACCTGTGTTGAATGGCCCCAGAGTCTGACTGACCAGGCCCCCCGGCGTGCCCCTCGAGCCCCTGCTGCCCCTCTTCCACCGCCTCAACCGCGAGCATTTCGAGGGCAGCCTTGCCCCCGGTGGCGCTCCCCTGGTGGATCTGCGCTGGAGTGACGGCCGGATGCGGCGCACCGCCGGGCTCTACCGCCGGGGGCGCCACGCCGATGGTCGCCCCCTCTGCGAGATCGTGCTCTCGCGCCCCCTGCTGGAGCCGCTGCCCCAGCAGGCCCTGCTCAGCACCCTCTGCCACGAGATGATCCACGCCTGGACCGACCGGGTGCTGCGGGTCGAGGAGGTGCACGGCCCCTGCTTCCGCGGCCGCATGGCGGCCATCAACGCCGCCCAGGCCGAGTTCACCGTGAGCCTGCGGCACCGCTACCCCCTTCCCGGCGGCGGCACCCCGACCCACCGCTGGCTGGCCCGCTGCCCCCGCTGCGGCATCACCGCCCCCTACCGCCGGCGGGTGCGCGGCCTGGCCTGCCGCGTCTGTTGTGAACGCCACCACGGCGGCAGCTGGCATCCCAGTTGTCTGCTGGAGTTCCTGGAGGCCGCCTAGGGTCACTCCGACCGCAGCCACCCCGTGGGCGTTTTCCTCTGGACTCTGGAATTCGGTGGGGTGGCGATCGCCCTGGTGGGCCTGGGCCGGGAGCGCTGGCTGGCGACCCGGCGCCGCTGACCGCAGCTCGGTAGCGTTGAGTTCCTGAAGGCGCCCGATGCGCGACTCCTGGTCCGACCCTGAGTTCCCCCCTCGCGGGCCGGCTCCCCGCGGGCCGATGGGCCGGGATTCCGGCCGCCCTGGCGGCGATCGCCTGGAGCAGGGGCTGGACAGGCTGGTCTCGGCAGGGCGTCAGCTGGTCGATGGGGTTTCCGGGGCTCGCCCGGGCTCGCGTCCGCCAGCGCGGGGCACCGGCCGTGGAGCCGCCCCACTGCCGCGCCTCAACGAGCTGGGCCGTTGGGTCGAGAACAAGCTCGACTGGATTCTCGAGGACGACGACGACTGGCGTGAGCCCTGGCAGGAGGTCGGGCGGGAGCGCTCGGGACCGGGGGATCCCCGTCCCGAGCCAGCCACTGCGCCGCCAGCGGCCTCGCCTGCGCCCGTCTTCCGAGCGAAGGATGGCCGCCGGCGCCTGGAGGCCATCTCCCGCCGGCCGCCTGCGGGCACGCCTGCCGGCATCTCAGCCGCCCCTGGCCGGCCCCTGCCGCCGGAGCCCGTCGCCGCTCCGGATCCGGTCGCCGCTCCTCCGGATCCGGTCGCTGCAGAGGACCCCTGGCCCGATCCGCAGAGCTTCAGCCTGCCCCGCTGGCAACGCCCGGCGGCGGCTGGTCCGCTGTCCTCGCCCCCGCCCGATGCCCCGTCCAGGCCCGATAGCCGTGGGGCACGGCCCATGCCCCGTTCGAGCCGCCGCCGCTCTCCCTGATTAGCGTTGGACCACCCGAACGTGGTCCATGAGCAGCCTGGTGGTGGTCGGTTTCCCGAAGGTGGAGGAAGCCGAGGAGGTGCGGCGCGAGCTGGTCGACATCCAGCGCGAGCAGCTGATCGCCCTGGAGGATGCCGTCGTGGTGGAGCACGATGCGGAAGGACAGGTGCATCTGCGCCAGGCCCTCAACCTCACCGCCGCCGGGGCTCTCGGCGGCGGCTTCTGGGGGACCCTGGTGGGCCTGCTCTTTCTCAACCCCCTGCTGGGTGCGGCGGTGGGGGCCGGTGTCGGTGCCGCCTCGGGTTCCCTCTCCGACATCGGCATCAACGACGGCTTCATGCGGGAACTCGGCGAGACGCTGCCCCAGGGATCTGCCGCCCTCTGCCTGCTGGTTCGCGAGGCAACCCCCGACCGTGTGATCGAGCGTCTGCGCGCCCACGCCCCCCACGCCAGGCTGCTGCGCACCAACCTGAGCCACACCGACGAGGATCAGCTGAGGGAACTGCTGGATCGGGCCCGCAAGCAGGCAGAAGCACTCCGCCTGGGCTGAGCCCGGCGCAGCGGCACCTGGAAGCCGGTGCCGCGCTCGCGCAGCTCCTGGTTCACCGGACGCACCAGCTCACGCGGGAGCTCCACGGCCATCTCGGCCGCCGAGGTGCTGATCGCCGGCGAACCGTGCACCAGGGCTTCGAGCAGATCGGCCCAGAGCTGGACCAGCCTGTTCTGGCCCATCGGACGGAGGCCTTCCGCCTCCAGCACCCTGCCGCAGCCCTGGCGGCTCCACAGGGCATTGCGGTGCTGGCCGTGGGGGTGGGGCTGCAGGGCCAGCTCGTCGTGGAGGGCCGCGGCTGTGGGGGCGCCGTTGGGTTGCCGCAGGCCCGCATGGGCCAGCAGGCGGCCGCACAGCACGGCTGAGATGCCGTAGAGCCGGCCCAGGTCGGTGAGATTCAGCCAGTCGGCCTGGGCCGTGGGATCGGGGCCAGCGGAGCTGGGGAACTGGGGCACCATGACGCCACCGCGAGAGGTCCCAATGATCCGGACACCATGCAGTGCGTCAATCTGTCAATTGGCGCTCGTATCAACCTGTTACCAAGTTTGCAAACCGATAGGACGGTGGCCATCGCGATCGGTCGCCGGTCCCAGCCAGGTCTCCAGCCGGGGGGAGAAGACCTCGCGGATCACGGTCAGCGGCTGGCCCCCCCGGAAGAAGCGGTAGTGGCGGCTCCAGAAGGGGCCCGGCCGGCCGAAGCGATCCGCCAACCAGGGGGCATCGACCCTGGCCAGGCCATCCACCTCGCGGAACAGCTCGGCCCGCTTGGCGGTCAGGCTGCGCCAGATCGGCTGATCGCGCCGCTGCAGATGTTCCTCGGCCAGCGCCTGGTTCCACCAGCTCTCGGCCCAGGCCAGGGTCTGGTCGCCGCAGCGCAGCCAGACCTGGCGTCGCAGCAGCGGCGAGGCCAGCTCTTCCACTTCGGCCGGTGGATTGGCCCCGTCGTCGTCGGCCCGCCGCTGGGGCGCCATCGCGATGAGCTCGATCTCCACCGGCAGTCCGGTCAGCGACTCGAGATGCCGGGTCGGACTGCCGTCGCCCAGCAGCAGCAGCCGCCAGGGACCGCTGAGCGAGGGGCACACGGAGTCGTGCAGGGTGCCGCCCACCAGGGCCGTTTGCCACAGCAACGTGGGCGATGGGGCGGGGGCTGCCACCGGCATCCAGGTTCGCCAACGGGGCCTGCCTACCCTAGAAATCGCACCGGGTGGCCGCGGCCATGACAGAGGCTGGCCCCGAAGCCGCGATCCCGGCGCCGGGGTTGCCGCCGGTGGTCGTGACCAACCTCCACCGCCGCTACACCGGTGTGTCAGCGACGGTGCGGGCCCTGGTGCCGCTGCAACGCCGGTTTCGCGCCATCGGGCTGCTCGACGGGGGCCACCTCGGTCTCCCTCCCGGCATGGC
>NZ_JBKKKY020000066.1:0-14011 GCF_046613545.2 Aphanothece microscopica RSMan92
CGCGCCGGTGCTCGCGCACGAACAGCACCACCCTTGACCCCTGCGCCTCGTGGTGGATGTAGCGCTGGCCGGTGGGGGAGGCGGCGGTGGTGGTGCTCTGGCTCTCCCAGTGGAACAGCGAGGGGCCCAGGGCCAGGTCGCGGTAGCGGGTCGAGGGGGAGAAGAGGGCTTCGCTCTTGTTGAGGGCCACGAACAGCAGGTCGGCCTGGCTGGGTTCGTGCCAGAGCACACCTTCGCGGTGGAACCAGGGGGCGTAGTCGCGCAGGATGCCGTAGCCGCAGGCTTCTGCGCAGCAGTAGGCCGCTTCGTCTCGGTGCGTCTGTGGTGGCCGTGGACGCGCAGGGGCACCGGCAGCGCCCAGGGCAGCGGGTGGAGGCGGCGATCGGTGCGCTCGGCCAGCAGGTCAAACAGCTGGCGCAGTTCGTCGCACCAGGCGGCCGCCTGCCAGAGCATGGCGAAGGCATCGGGGAGAGGTGCAGGTCCCGGTCCAGCTGCTGCAGGGACACCACCGCACTCTCGGCGGGCCGAAGCTGCCGCACGGTGCCGATGGTGGGGATGTCGAGCCCCTCGGGTGGCTGAACGGAATGCCCATGCCAAGCGTAGGCACGTTCGGCGGGGGTAAGATGATTCAGTGATCAGGTCGTTTCGTTGCCGCGACACTCGGGCCCTGTTCGAGGGGAAGGTGGTGAGGCGGTTTGGAAGCTTCGCTCGCGTGGCTTTTCGCAAGCTCGCCATCCTGGATGCCGCCGGCTGCCTCAACGATCTGCAGATCCCACCAGGCAATCGCCTGGAGCCGCTCCGGGGAGACCGCCATGGCCAGCACAGCATCCGCATCAACGACCAGTTCCGGCTCTGCTTCGTCTGGACGGAAGCCGGCCCAGAGGAGGTCGAGATCGTTGACTACCACTGACCTGATGTTGGTCCCTCCAGGTGAGGTGCTGCTGGAGGAGTTCCTGCGGCCGATGGGAATCAGCCAGTACAGGTTGGCATTGGCGATCAGCGTGCCGGAGAGCCGCGTCAACGCGATCGTGAAGGGGCGCCGAGCAATCACCGCCGACACGGATCTGCGCCTTTGCCGGTTTTTTGGCCTGAGCGAGGGCTTCTGGTTGCGGATGCAGGCCAGCCATGATCTGAAGCTCGCCAAGAAGGCTCTGGGAGATGTCCTGCCAGCGATCGAGCCGTTACAGCACGCCTGATCCAGTCTTGGTGTCGGCCCGCGCCTTGCTGGATCAACGGGATGCTCTGCTGCAGGACCCTGGCTTCCAGGCCGAGCTGGCAGCGTTCTTCGAGGGGTTGCGCGACACGCGCCCTGCGGAACCGGTGGAGTTCCCCTGAAGGACTGTCGCCACGCCTGGATACCTGGGTGCGCGAGCAACGCTGTTGCCTGTCGTCGATCGTGGTGGCGGAGAAAGGCTGCGCCTGGTGACGGTCATCAGGCAGGGGTTGGCCAGGGCCGCCTCCATGACGTGCTGATCTGCCCCCCCTCAAACCGCCAACCCCATCCCCTGCATCCACCCCGCCGGTATCGCCCGCTCCAGCCGCCACCGAATCGCCATCGGCCGCTCCCCCTCGTGGCTTTCGTAGCGGACAAACCCCAGACACCGAAACGGCTCGGTGACACCCCCGGCGCGGCCCCCCTCGCGCCGGTGCTCCCGCACAAACAGCAGCACCCTTGAGCCCCGCGCCTCGTGGTGGATGTAGCGCTGCCCGGTGGGCGAGGCGGCGGTGGTGGTGCTCTGGCTCTCCCAGTGGAACAGGGAGGGGCCGAGGGCCAGGTCGCGGTAGCGGGTGGAGGGGGAGAAGAGGGCTTCGCTCTTGTTGAGGGTCACGAACAGCAGGTCGGTGTGGCTGGGTTCGTGCCAGAAGACACCTTCGCGGTGGATCCAGGGGGCGTCGTCGTGGAGGATTCCGAAGGCGGCCTCGATCTCGGCGCGGGAATAGCGGCCGTGCACCCGCAACGGCACCGGCAACGCCCAGGGCAACGGGTAGAGCCGGTGATCCGCCTGCTCGGCCAGCAGCTCCAGCAGCTGGACCAGCTCCACTCGCCAGGCACCCATCTGCCAGAGCACCGCCAGGGCTTCGGCCAGGGGCGTCCAGCGCTTGCCGGTGCCGAACAGCTGGGCGGTGAGCATCAGCCACTGGCGCTGCTCGCGATCGCCCAGACCGGTGACATCAGGAGGTGCATCGGCCTGCAGCTGGGCGGCTAGCCAACGCAGACGATCGGGGTCGTCCAGATGGAGCAGGCCGGCGCCGATGGCACGCGTGAGCCGCTCCTCCTGCGGGTGAGGCCCGCCGCTGAGCCAGCCCAGCTCGCGCCGGAGGGCGGTGAAGCCGGCGCCGCGCACGCCGTAGAACTCGGCCGGCTCCATGCCCAGTGCGTCGAGCCAGTCGGCCAGGCCTGATGCGGGGCTGATCACCCCCTCGGCCGCCAGGGCGCGCAGCTCCTCCAGCAGTTGTGGCCAGCGGCGGGGCAGGTTCTGGCGCAGGTTGTCCAGCACCCGCTGCGACGCCACCCGATCGAGCACCAGCCGGCAACCGGGCGGCAGGAACGGAAAGCCCTGAACGAGCTGGGTTTCCAGCTGACGGCGGCTGCCTCCCAGCAGGGCGCGGTAGCGCAGATCGAAGCGGAAGCGCCGGTGCTGCTGGCCGATGAAATCCAGCACCGTGAGGCAGCTCTTGCCGGTTTCGGGGGAGAGGCGCAGGCCCCGGCCGAGCTGCTGCAGAAACACCACGGCACTCTCGGTGGGGCGCAGCAGCAGCACGGTGTCGATGGCCGGGATGTCGAGCCCCTCGTTGAAGAGGTCGACGGCGAAGAGGATCTGCAGCTCACCGTTCTGAAGGCGGCGTAGGGCATGCCGGCGCGCATCAGCAGGGCTGCTGGCATCGAGGGCTTCGGCATTGAGACCGCGGGCGCGGAAACGCTCGGCCATGAAGCGGGCGTGCTCCACGCTCACGCAGAAGCCCAGGGCCCGCATTCGGGATGGATCGGCGAGCTTCTTGTCGAGCTCGCTGAGGATTAGATCCACGCGGCGGTGGTCGCCGGTGTAGAGGGTGCTGAGCTCGGCGGGCACGTAGCCGCCGCGGCGCCATTCCAGGGCGGAGAGGTCGGTGGCGTCGGCCACGGCGAAGTAGTGGAAGGGGCTGAGCAGGCCCTGGTCGAGGGCACTCCAGAGACGCAGCTCGGCGGCGATGCGGCCCTCGAACCAATGGAGGATGTCGAGCCCGTCGGCGCGCTCGGGGGTGGCGGTGAGGCCGAACAGGAGCTTGGGGGTGAGGTGATCGAGCCAGCGGCGGTAGCTGGATGCGGCTGCGTGGTGGAACTCATCCACGATCACCACGTCGAACCGATCGGCGGGAATCTCAGCCGTGTCCTGCTGGCTGAGCGACTGCACGGAGGCGAACACATGGCGCCACTGGCTGGGCCGCTCGCCATCCACCCAGAGTTCGCCGAAAGAGGGATCGCGCAGCACCTGGCGAAAGGTGGCCAGGGCCTGCTGCAGGATTTCCTTGCGGTGGGCGATCAGCAGCAATGGCGGCGGATCGGGCGAGGGGAACCGCTCGGAGAAGTCGGCATGGAGCCGGGCCACATCGAAGGCGGCGAGCACGGTTTTGCCGGTGCCGGTGGCCGCCACCACGAGGTTGTGCCAGCGGTGGTGAAGCGAGCGTTCGGCCGCCAGCTGATCGAGCATCTCACGCTGGTAGGCGTAGGGCCGCAGGTCGAACCAAACAGGCGCGGTGGCGCCACTGGCGGAGTCGTCGCCACGGGCCAGGGCAAGCTGATGGTCGATGCGGACCTGCTGTTCGGCAGTGGCGCCGTAGGGCTCGAACTCGCCCTCCTCCCAGTAGGCCTCGAACGTGCCTTGAAACTTGCGCAGCATCGCCGGCGTTTCCAGGGCTGCCAGGCGCACGTTCCATTCCAGGCCATCCACCAGGGCGGCATGGGAGAGATTGGAGGAGCCGATGTAGGCGGTGCTGGTGCCGCTGGCGCGGTGAAACAGCCAGGCCTTTGCGTGCAGACGGGTGCGGCGCGTGTCGGTGCTGACGCGCACCTGGGCCCCGCGGGCCACCAGCCAGTCGAGCGCCTTGCGATCGGTGGCGCCCATGTACACGGTGGTAAGCACGCGCAGGGGGCGGCCGGCATCGAGGTGGGCACTCAGCTGCTCCTGCAGCAGACGCAGGCCGCTCCACTTGATGAAGGCACAGAGCAGGTCGATCCGATCGGCTGAAGGACACTCCGCCTGCAGAGCCAGGCCCACGCTGGGCTCACTGGGCGCGTTGATCAGCAGGGTGCCATCGGCCAGGGGGATCAGGGGCCGGGTGATGGGGACCTGGCCAGGGAGCAAGGGAGCATCGCGCAGCTCTCGCAGCAGCCGAGCGCTGGGGTGCAGCTGGTCGCCGGGGTGGACGGCGGCGGGTACCTTCTGGTGCAGCAGGGCCACGATCTGGTTCACCAGCGCCAGCTGCTCTTGCTGTCGCTGGGCTTCTGGTAACGAGGCCAGGGCTGCTTCGCTCAGCTTGTGCAGGTAGCGGGCCAGGCGTTGGGGGGCTTCGGCGGGGTCGAGTGGATCAAGGTGGTCCAGGCCCGCCGGCCCGCAAGCGAGGGCCTGGTGGATGGCTTCGCTGAAGGGGTGGTCGTAGAGGCCTGCAGGTAGCGCCTGGTCGGACATGAGTGGGTAGGCCTGTTACCGAAGGCCCTGCAGCCCAGTGGTGGGCAAAAGCCAGACCTGGGAATTTTATGCGGGTCCGCATAAACTGACACAGGCTTTGAAAGACAAGGTCAGATGGGTTGCCTGGAAAGGTTTCTGCTGGTGCCAGCCTCAAGAGATTCGTGGCTTATGCGGACAGGAAGAGGGCATCTAGGGGTTTAGGCGGATCCGCCCAATAACAAGTTAGGCCCACCTGAAAGCTGCTTGATGAAACGAAGTTGACGGTGGGGATTCTCGTAGCTACAGTAAAGTGTGCAGTTCGATTTCGACCCTGGCAAGGACGCTATCAATCTGAGCAAGCATGGCCTCTCTTTGGCGGCCGCAGCTGAGCTCAGCTGGGAGGCAGCACTCGTCTGGCTTGATGATCGTGCTGACTATGGTGAAGTAAGGATGGTTGCCTTGGCTCCACTAGGAGACATACTCTATTTTGTAGCCTTTGTAGATCGCGAGTCGACAAGGAGAATCATTAGCCTACGCAGAGCCAATCGCCGTGAGGTCAATCACTATGTCAAAGCCATTAAAGAAGATCAGCCTGAAGATGCCGACACGTGAGGAAGATCAGTTGATAACTGCGGCGGCGGAATCAGATCCTGATGCCCTCCCGCTTACAGACGAGCAGATGAGCGCGATGGCCCCCATTCGTGTGCTGCGCGGTCGACCAGAGTTGGCAAATAAAAAGCAGCTGGTATCAATCCGATATAGTCCTGAGGTTATTGACTATTTCAGGGCTTCTGGAGCTGGTTGGCAAGCTCGTATGGATGCTGTGCTGAAGGACTACGTCGAAGCGCAATCCACTGGCGATGCGAAGGGGGCCTAACATCAAGATTCAGAAGACGGGAGCGGAGGTAAGCGCCAATTTCAAAGTTTCGGCCCGCTTCTGATCTTGGCGTTAGACTCCCTCACCGAAGCACCGTTTTCTTTGCATGGAAATTAAAGACCTCGCAGGACTCAGCGAACCCTTGACTCGCCTCATCGAGGTTATATCGCAGGGGGTGGGCGAGGTCTCGCGACCGTACCTAGTCAGGAAGAATGCAGATGCAAAAGCATATGAGATTCGTGCAATCGCAGGCGCCTTGAAAGAAGTCGCCGAGCGACATCAACTTCCAGCGGTATTCAAGGATGGCGAAATAGAGATGTGGCAGCGAACCGAAGATAGAACCCTATCGCTAGAGGCTCCTGATTACGAGATCCGCTCTGCGCGCCGGCTTGGTTACCAGCAGCGCAAGCGCCAAGATAACGTAGAGAGAATCACGGCGGTAGCCGCAGCTGAACTATCGCAGCAGACAGAGGTAGCAGATGAACGACCAGACGATGATTGGATCAATCGATTCTTTCGCGCTGCCGAAGACGTTTCATCGGAGCAAATGCAAGAACTTTGGGGAAGGATTCTGTCAGGCGAGGTTATCAAGCCTGGAAGCTACTCACTCAAGACCCTTGAGTTCATGAGGAATATCACTAAGTCTGACGCTGACTTAATTGTGGAGATGGCGAAGTTGGCTGTCTTTTACAGTGGCACCGCCATCCTTCCCACTCCCGCTAAAGAATGGCTCCGAACAGAGAGGAAAATTTTCCCTGGCCACCATTTCGCGGCTGGAGAACTTGGTATCATGTATCCAACCGATCTGAACTACAGGGTCTTTCTAGAGCCAGAGATGACCCAAGCAGTCTTTCTATCTGGCGGCTTTGTCTTGATTGTTGACAGGGGGTCAGTCACAGGCCACATTGAATTACCCGTATGGAAGTTCACGCGTATTGGACAGGAAGTCTTGCAGCTAATTCCGGTTGATGGAGACGAACCACATTTAACCCAGATTGGTGAGTTCTTTGCTGCCCGCAACGCTCCCGCCAAAACCGCTCAAGTTATCGAGCGACTCTCTAATGGAGCCGTCCGCTTTCAAAATGCGAAGGATATTCGACTTCCCGTTGAGAGTGCTCCCGATTAGAATGTCTAACATTGCCATTCACCAGAGCCGCCTCCAGGAGTTACTTGTTCCAGCCTGAGACCATTGCGGCCTGGTGATGGCAAGCGTTAGATGCACTAAAGTAGAGCCATGAATACATACCTACTTGCCTGGAATCCGCTGAAGTACCCTTGGGGCTCGCTTGACGATGAATTAAACCAAGTAAGACAGGATGGCTCGTCTTGGGTGCGATGGAGCGTAGCGAATAATCGCAGCATTCAGCCCGGCGATCGTTTATTCCTTATCAGGCTGGGGAAGGATCCACGTGGAATCGTTGGTTCTGGTTGGGCGAAGACTGCGCCCTACGAAGCCGCGCATTGGGATCTAGATCGTGCAGCCGTTGGGGAAGTGACGAACTACGTCGACATGGCCTTCGATTCCCTCTTTGAGGCGCCTCGGTTGCCGATGTCGATGCTTCAATCACCTCCATTGAATGGCTATAAGAACTGGAGCACGCAGATGTCAGGTGTCCAAATTCCATCACTATTGGCAGTCGAACTCGAAGGTTTCTGGGCTGAGGTTGTCGGCGCTCGGGGTATTGGCTTCCCTGAAGAGACGGCCACAGAAGCCGAGTATCCAGAGGGTGCTGCCAGCAAGGTCTACGTCAACAAGTACGAGCGCAATCCTGCAGCACGTGAAGCATGCTTACAGCATTATGGACGGGCCTGTTGCGTGTGCGGAATGAGTTTCGGAGATCGTTATGGCTCTATCGCGGCATCATTCATTCAGGTTCACCATGTTCGGCAACTGTCGGAAATCAAGGTCGAGTATAAAGTAGACCCAATTAAGGATCTCAGGCCGATCTGTCCAAATTGCCATGCAGTCGTACATCTCAAGAAGCCGGCACTGAGCATCGAGCAGGCCCGCAACTTACTTGAAGATGTCAAATCTGGCATCTAACACGCCCCTCGATTGGACAGCCTGCCACCGATGTCTTGTTTAAGATCAAGGGACTTGAATGCTACTCAGGGGCAGCGTTGAGCGCTGGGTTCGCTGTCAATACCTCTGTCGTTGAGGAATCACCCCCCGCACCCCTCCCCGCGGCTGCTCACAATCCCCTCCCCGCCTCGGAATCAGATGCAAGTGCGCATGAAACACCGTCTGCCCGGCAGCTTCGCCTGAGTTCAGCCCAACGTTCCAGCCGCTGATCGAAGAGTCTTCCGCGATGAGCTGCTCCCGCCGCTGCTGCAGCAGTGCCACCACGGCGTTCCACTCCGGCTGGTGCAGCGCCATCCCATCCGCCACATGCCTCCGCGGGATCACCAGGCTGTGGCCCTCGCTCACCGGGTAGGCGTCGGCGATGCAGAGCGCCAGCTCGTTCTCCAGCAGCACCCGCCCGCTCTCCTCCAGTGCGCAGAAGACACAGCCTTCCTCGCGGTGGCCGTAGCTGGCCTGGACGCCGCGGAAATCGGTGCTGTCTGTGTCGCGCTTGCCGGCGTTGCAGCGGAAGCAGAGCGCCTGCAGGTTGCTGATGTCATCCGAGCCGCCCTGGTTTTTCGGCACGATGTGGTCCACCTCCAGGGCCCGTTGGTGCTCATGGGCGCCGCAGCATTCGCAGCGGCCCCGGGCGCGGGTGAGCACCCGGTATTTCACCGAGCCGCTGACTGGGGTTCGAGTTCGTGAGCGGTGTGCAAACACCTCCTCGCCGCGCTGCTCGCGGAAGGCATCGAGGCGCTGGCGGCACAGCTGCTGCAGCGCGTCGCGCTCGGTGTCGCTCAGCTCGTCGCCCCCGATCAGGCTGTAGGCGCCGTTGCCGTAGTGCGTGATGCCGTTGCCGGTGAGCACGCGGCCCACCATCCGTTTCACCCGTTCCGTGTAGTAGTCGATCTGGGTCACGTCCTCCCCCAGGATCCGCCGGGCGATGTCCTGCGCCGGGGCCGGGCTGTGGCGGCCCAGCAGTTCCATGAGCATCAGCGGTTGGTAGATGTGGCTCATGCGCATGCGCTTGGCGATGTAGTCGCGGAGGCGCTCGTAGGTGGGGGAGGGGTTTGGGGGCATGGGAGACCCCATCAAGGGTCACTGTCAGAACCTGGCAGGATCAGTGCGTTGACACGCGCCAGCAGCGCATTCACCTGTCGGTTGTAGTGCGCTCGATCCAGCCCCAGAGGGGTGGGATCAGCGTCATAGCGGAACTGCACGGCGTAGACGGTGACCCGAGCCAGCGGCTCCAGATCTGCCGTGCTCACACCGGCTGCGGCGAGAAGCAGCACCAGACGACGCAGATCATGGGTGAGCGGCGGATCGACTTCCAGATGCAGCAGCCAGGCTTTCAACGCCTTCTCCACGGCCTGCTGAAGCCAGAACCCCCAGGCACCCTCCCGGAATACCGCTGGATCACTGCTGGCCTCAGCCGTTTCCAGGTCGGCTGCGGCGATCTTCACCAGGCCTTCCGGTTCAGAGAGCACCATCCAGCACCCGCCCCTCCCGGTAGGCCCTGCCGATCACGTGACTGCGCCAGTGGCGGCGCTCCACGCACTCCTTCTGGGAATAGAGCAACAGATCAAGGGACACATCCGCCTGGGCCAGCTCGTCCCAGAGCTGGTTGAGCACCTCGAAGCGTTGGTGGCCCTCAAGCCAGGCATCCGGTGCGGTGATCAGCAGGTCGATGTCCGATTCCGGCCCCGCTGTGCCACGCGCCCGGGAGCCGAACAAGCGCACTTCGGCGCCTGGGATCCTTTGCCGGATCACAGCCGCCATCCGCTGGAGGCGCTGGTCGATCGGTAGCGCGGCGGCGCTGGTCATGCCGCCATTCTGGGCAGGGTCTTATCGAGCTGGTAGGGAGGGGAATCCTGGCTGGGGGTGTGATGGGTCATGGGTTGATCCTTGCGGCTCCCGTACGCATCTGCCAGGGTCGTCTTTGGGCGGCCCGTCAGGCTGGCGCCCCTGCTGGGATCCCTTCTGGTGCGGGCGCGTGGCGGCTGCAGTCAACACGGCTCTGGGTGCTGGTGTGCCGCCCCAGTCCCTCTGCCCAGACAGGGGCAGCATCCCGCCCGCCACTGCCAGACTGGTGCCGCTGGAGGGCGTCATGCAGGAAATCCTTTTCGTGGTCGAGGAAGCGGAGGATGGGTCCTACCGGGCCAGCGCAGCCGGTGCCGCGATCCACACCGAGGCCGACACTCTCGAGGAGCTCCACCGGGAGATCCGCGACGCCGTCGTCTGCCACTTCGATCCCGGCCAGGCGCCACCCCTGATCCGCCTCCATCACGTGAGGCAGGAACTGCTGGCCCTGTGAGGATTCCGCGGGACGTCAACGGCCAGCTCCTTGCTGAGCGCCTGCAGCGCCATGGTTACGCGGTGACCCGACAAACAGGCAGTCACATGCGGCTGACCCGAGATGCCGCCGGCCAGCAGCAGCACCTCACGATTCCGGCCCACAAGCCGCTGAGGGTTGGCACCTTGCGGCAGATCCTCAAGGACGTGGCCGGTCTGGTGGGCTGCTCAATCGAGGAGCTGATCGGCAGCCTGGATCTTTGAGGGCTGGGGGCAGTGCGGCCGATCTTTTGGATGAGCACGCGGCCCACCATCCGTTTCCCAGGATCCGCCGGGCGATGTCCTGCGCCGGGGCCGGGCTGGCTGTTCCCTGGCAAACCCATGGCCCAGCAGTTCCATGAGCATCAGCGGTTGGTCGATGGGTCTCATGCGCATCCGCTCGGCGATGGTGTGCCGGAGGCGCTCGTAGGTGGAGGAGGGTATGGGGCCATCCTCGCTGGGGTGTGACGGGGGGTGGCACTTGTGGGTCGAGGCTCGGTTCTGCGTTGCTCATGACCAGCCCCCTTGGGGAGCCCGCCCTGGCCTCCTGCCCATGGCTGCAACACGGTGATCGGCTTTGATCCCCTCAAGCGCCTCCGCACCCTCGAGCAGCGAGGCCTCGACTTTCTTGATGCTGAACGTGTGTTTGCGGGGCGTACCGTTGAGTTTGAGGACCTCAGGCGCGACTATGGTGAGATCCGGACCGTCTGCCTCGGGCTGCTGGAGGGCCGCATGGTCGTGATCATCTACACCCAGCGTCCCATTTATCGCCATATCATTTCGATGCGCAAGGCCAATGCAAGAGAGCAACTTCGTTTTCGTCGCCACTTCACCTGAAGATCCGATCCGTTCGGATCTTCAGTATGTGGATGCGCATGTGATTCAACCTGAGGAATATGCCGAGATCCCCGAGATCACCGACGCGGATCTGGCCCGTGCCGTGATCAAGCCGCCCCGCAGACTTGAAAAGCCTCAGTAGGTTCTTTTCATCGAGTCCCACAGGGTCTGCACCAACTCCAGACGCTGTGCCAGGGCATTATCAGCAGGTCATTCACCACATCCCATCTGACAGAGCCGGAATGCAGTGGGAATCAGACTGGAAGGGGCCTTGAGTTACCTGAGATCACCGGCTCCGAGCTGGTTCCTGGGGATGATCGGGCCAACTCCTCACCCCGTTGCTCGCGGAACCCGTCCAGCCGCTGGCGGCACAGCTGCAGCGGCGCGTCACGCCCATCGCCGTAGCGGGTGATGCCGTTGCCGCTGAGCACCAAGCCCACCATCCACGCCAGCTAGTATTACCAGGTAATACCAGCGCAGGACCGGCTGTGGACGCCTCCAGCTCCAGCTCAGTCACCAGCAAAGGGCAGGTCACCATTCCCAAGGCCCTGCGCCAGCAGCTGGGCCTGGCCAGGGGCAGTCGCGTCAGCTTCCAGCTGGTGGGTGACCACATCGAAGTGCGGCCCTGCAAGCCCCGGCAACCGGTGAGCACCAGCGGCTTTGGCCTGCTCAAGAGTCAACGCCCGCCGGTACCGGTCGACTTCGATCCGGCCAGCCTCCTGCATCCATGATCGGGCTCGATACCAATGTGCTGGCTCGCTATTTCGTCGAAGAAGCTCAAGCCGATGCCGCCACGCAGCGTCAGCGAGAAGCAGCGCGCCAGTTGATCGAATCCGGCCAGAAGCTGTTCCTGCCCAAGTCCGTGGCTCTGGAACTGGAGTGGCTGCTGCGTGGTTACTACGGCTTCCCGGTGCAGCAGGTGCTGCAGGTGTTCGAACAGCTGCTGCATCACGCAGACCTGCAGATCGAAGATCGCCCAGCCCTGGAGCAGGCCGTGGCTGGGTTGGCGTCTGGACTGGATTTCGCTGACGCCCTGCATCACGCCAGCTGCCGCGGCTGCGAAGCCATCGCCTCCTTCGACGATCGGGGTTTCGCCCGGCGCATCCGTCAGCTCAACCTGCCGCCGCGCGTCGTGGTGCCATAGCCGTATGGGGGGATGTCTGTCGCCAGAGCCTTGGGTCGCGGCCTCAATGCAGAACGGCAAGCACCGGATCAGGGCTCGGCGGGTGCCGCGGTAGCCCGCGAGGTCAGCCTCAGGGTTGATGTGGATGCGGCGGGGCTGTTCAGCCCGCCCCACCGGAGCCGAGCGAGCGCAGGATGGCCCAGAGGCTGCCGCCGGCTTCGGGACGCGCCATATCCCGATTGGCAAACCACATCGCGCCCGCCAGGCCGTTGAGCGCCAGCACCCCCAGCCACACCCTCCATCCTTCCGGCAGCTTCATGGCGTTGCTTGTGGCGAAGGCGTCCATCATCCCCGGCGCACCCACCGCCTGAGACAATCCAGCTCCGCCCATCCCAGGTACCACCATGGCCGTGCTCGGGAGAGAGGCGATTCTGGAGGCGATCGCGCAGGGCGCCATCACGGTCACGCCCTTCGATCCCGAGCGGCTGGGCCCCGCCTCGCTCGACCTCACCCTCGCCCCCACCTTCCGCGTGTTCCGCAAGGTGCATGCGGTGATCGAGGTGCGGGAGCACACCGATTACCGGCAGCTCACCGAGAAGATCGTGGTGCCCGAGGGCCAGCACATCCTGATCATGCCCGGCGAAACCGTGCTCGGCATCACCCAGGAGCGGCTGCGTCTGGGCCCCGGCCTCTGCGGCTGGCTGGAGGGCCGCAGCCGCTTCGCGCGCCTGGGCCTGATGGTCCACATCAGTGCCCCCTTCATGGGGCCGGGCATCGACAGCCAGCAGGTGCTGGAGATGAGCAACTTCGGCCCCGCTCCCTTGGCCGTGCATCCCGGTACAGCGATCTGCCAGTTCGTGTTCCAGCAGCTGCAGGGCAGCGAGAGCTATGCCGGCCGTTTCGCCGGCCAGACGGAACACTCCTTCTGAGCAGCCCTGCCTGCGCGCCGTGGTGCCGTCACGGGGTGCACGGCCCCTTGGCCCTGATCACCACCTCATCGCCCAGCTTCACGGTGCTGAGCAGCGTGCGCAGCACCGGCTCGGCCACGTTCACGCAGCCGCCGGTCACCTGCTGGCCGATGCGCTGGTCGTTGTTGCTGCCGTGGATGGCGAAGCTGTACCAGCGGAACTTGCCGTCGTAGGTGTTGAAGGCGAAGGGCTGTTTGACGCTGTCCACCGGGGCCAGGCTCACGTAGCCGAGGCCGTACTCGCCGGTTTCGCCATCGCCGCTGAAGTCGATCGCGTTCATGTCACGGAAGAGGGTGGCCTTGAGCTCGGCCTCCGATTTGCCCGACCGGGCAATCAGGGCCGGCTCCATCACGAAGCGGTCGTTGCTGAGGATCGCATTCACCTTGAACCGCCCCAGCGGCGTGTAGCCCTCCTCGAAGCGGCTGCCGGCGCAGGTGACGCCCTTCTTGCCGAAGCCCACCTTGAACACCGTGCGCTCCTCGCCGCGGGGCAGCACGCCGAAACTCAGGGAGGGGTCGCCCGGATCCAGCTCGATCTGGATGGGCCCGGTGATGGCGGCAGCCTCCTGCCGGGGCGCCTGGCTCTCCCCGCAGCTGGAGAGAGCCAGGCCGATCCCGACCAGGGCAGGCAAGAAGAAAGGGCGCATGGCGGGCCGGAAGCTCCGGGCCCATGATGCCGGCCCCCGCTGCCTCAGAGGTCCTCTTCCACCAGGGCCTCGAGGCGCCCCTGCTTCACCGCCTCCACCAGGGCGGCATGGTCGCGCTCCGTCTGGTCGGCATAGGCCACGGCAAAATCCGCCATGGCTTCGTCGAACGCGTCACCCTTGCCGAGATAGCCACTGATCGTGGCCGAATCTCCCGACCTGGCATGGGCCCGGGCCAGGCTCCAGCCGCAGTGAGCCGCGTAGCGGCTGAGTTCATCCGCCTCGAGACCTTCGATCGGCACGGAGAGCTTCATGTCACGCAGCTGGCGCACGAAGAACTCGTAGCCATGCCGTCCCCGCACCCAGCCCAGGAAGATGTCGCTCGACGACTGGATGAGCCGCTGCCCCATCACCACCCGCTGCCCCTGATTCTCGTAGGTGCAGGGCTGGGTGTAGGGCTCGAGAACCGAATGCCGGGCCTCCTTCACCTGCAGGATCAGGGGGTGATTCTCTTCCGAATAGAG
>NZ_JBKKKY020000067.1:0-13876 GCF_046613545.2 Aphanothece microscopica RSMan92
TCGATCACCACCACCCGCTTGCCGGCCAGCACATCGGGAAGGGGATTCAGCTTGACGCGGATCCCGGCCTCCCGCATCGCCTGGGTGGGCTGGATGAAGGTGCGACCGACATAGCGGTTCTTGATCAGACCATCGGCGAAGGGGATGCCACTGACCTGGGAATAGCCGATGGCCGCCGGGATGCCTGAATCGGGCACACCGATCACGATGTCGGCGTCGATGGGGGTCTCGCGGGCCAGGACTTCACCGATCCGCACGCGATAGCTGTAGAGGGATTCGCCGAAAAAGCGGCTGTCGGGCCGAGCGAAATAGATCATCTCGAACACGCACAGCTTGGCGGGCTCCTCGCACCAGCGGCTGCGCTGCGGCGAGGGATCGCCCTGGAGGAAATGGATGATCTCCCCGGGCTGCACATCGTCGTTGTAGGCGGCCCCGATGATGTCCAGCCCACAGGTCTCGCTGCTCACCACCCAGTGGCCCTGGTGGGGTTCACCGAGATGGCCGAACACGAGCGGGCGGATGCCGTGGCCATCCCGCAGGGCAAACAGACCCTCCGGGGTGCCGATCACCAGGCTGAATGCCCCCCGACAGCGGGCCGCCGCCCGGCGGATGGCCTGGTCCCAGCTGAGGCCGTCATTCACGGCCTGCTGGAGCGCGAAGGCGATCAGTTCCGAATCCGTGGTGGAGGTCAGCTCACTGGCGATGGCCCGGAGTTCCTCGCGCAGCTGGGCCGCATTGACCAGGTTGCCGTTGTGGGCCAGGGCAAAGGGGCCGAGGCGGGTGTTGAGCACGACCGGCTGGGCGTTGCACACCTTGCTGCTGCCCGTGGTCGAGTAGCGGTTGTGGCCGATCGCCAGATCGCCGGGCATGCGCTCCAGCACCTGCTGGTCGAACACCTGGCTGACCAGACCCATGTCCTTGTGCAGCCGCACCTGCTGGTGGGCATCGAAGACGGCGATCCCAGCCGACTCCTGCCCGCGGTGCTGCAGGGCATAGAGGCCGAAGTAGGTGAGGTTGGCCACCTGCTGACCGGCGGCCAGCACGCCGTAGACCCCGCAGGCCTCCTCGGGCTTGTCGGGGCGGTCGGGAACGGGAGGGCTGGGCGCGGGGTCCGGATGCATCACCGCCACAAGCCCGACACCCAGTACATCAAGAAATCATTCTGCATCAGGGCTTCACTCAGGCGGTGGGGGGGAGATCCACCCCCATGCGGCGAGGGATCGCCTGCTCGAACGGCTCGCGCAGCTGGTCGAGGCCAAGCTGCAGCAGGGCGGCTCCGGAACTGCGGACGCTGAGGTTGGGGCTGGCGATGACCTGGCCCAGCTCGGTGGCGGGCACGGACCCCGCGACGGCCGCCAGAGCCTCCTGCCAGCCTGCAGCCTGCTGGGCCGGCACGCTCACCAGGATGCGGGCGCCTCCTTCGGCAAACAGAAGGCGGTCGGGGCGGGCGACCGAGGTGGGCAGGCAGAGGTCGGCGCCGAGGCCGGAGGCGATGCAGCATTCCGCCAGGGCCACGGCGAGGCCTCCATCGCTGAGGTCGTGGGCGGCTGTCACCAGGCCGGCGGCGATCGCCTGACGCAGAAACGCCTGCACGGCCTGCTCCAGGGCGAGGTCGGGGCGGGGGGGGCGGCCGGTGACCAGGCCGTGGACGCAGGCCAGATAGCTCCCGCCCGCCAGACTGACCCGCTCATCCAGCGGCCCGGGGGCCACGAGCGGCTCGAGCGGCACCCCCAGCAGCCAGATGGCATCGCCGGGCTGATGCCAGGCCAGGCCGCAGATCCGAGCCAGGTCGTGCACCAGCCCCACCATTCCCACCACCGGAGTGGGGTGGATCGGCTGCATGGTGCCGTCGGGGAGGCGGGTCTCGTTGTAGAGGGAGACGTTGCCACCGGTGACCGGGGTCCCCAGGGCGCTGCAGGCGGCAGAGAGGCCGCGGCAGGCCATCGCCAGCTGCCAATAGCCGATGGCGGTGTCAGGCGAGGGGAAGTTGAGGTTGTCGGTCACGGCCAGGGGCTCGGCCCCCACGCAGCTGAGGTTGCGGGCCGCCTCCGCCACTGCCGCCATTCCGCCGCGCTCGGGGTCGAGAGCCACCCAGCGGTTGGGACAGTCCACCACCGCGGCCACGCCCCGGTGGGCGGGCGCCATGGCGCCCGCACCCTGCTGGGGCCGCAGCCGCACCACCGCCGCATCCGCCCCGCCTGGAGGAACCACGGTGTTGGCCTGCACCTGGTGGTCGTACTGGCGGTAGACCCAGCGCTTCGAGGCGATCGTCGGGTCATCGAGCAGCAGCAGCAGGGCCTGGTTCCAGCTAGTGGGCTGACCGGCC
This sequence comes from Aphanothece microscopica RSMan92, assembly GCF_046613545.2. Lineage (NCBI taxonomy): Bacteria > Bacillati > Cyanobacteriota > Cyanophyceae > Chroococcales > Aphanothecaceae > Aphanothece > Aphanothece microscopica. Next base: position 2,327 of record NZ_JBKKKY020000067.1, read on the forward strand.
CGCTCCCCCCCGACCGGCGTGATGCCCGTGGGGCCCGCCGCGGGCAGATCGGCCTCACTCCAGCGCCAGTGGGCCTGGATCGCGGCCGGAGGCTCGCTGAGCAGCTCGTGATGGTTGATCGGGGTGTCGTCGGCCAGGGCACTGGCGGGCACCTCGGCGGCCACTTCGCCGTTCTGGAGCACGCGCACCACGTTCTGCTCGAGCACGCGGCCCACCACGGCCGCCTGCAGGCCCCAGCGGGTGAAGCGCGCCATCAGCGGCTCCTCGTGGCCTGGCTTGACCACGAAGAGCATCCGCTCCTGGGATTCGCTCAGCAGGAACTCGTAGGCGGTCATGCCGGCCTCGCGGGCGGGCACGCGATCGAGATCGAGCTCGATGCCCAGGCCACCCTTGGCGGCCATCTCCGAGCAGCTGCAGGTGAGTCCGGCGGCGCCCATGTCCTGGGCCGCCACCACATCGCCGCTCTGGAAGGCCTCGAGGCAGGCCTCGATCAGACCCTTCTCCAGAAAGGGATCGCCCACCTGCACGGCGGGCCGGTCATCGAGCGAGGCCTCGGTGAGCTCGGCGCTCGCAAAGCTGGCGCCGCCCATGCCGTCGCGGCCGGTGGTGCTGCCCACGTACACCACGGGATAGCCCACGCCCTCGGCGCCGGAGCAGACGATCTCCTCGGTCTCCATCAGGCCGAGGGCCATGGCGTTCACCAGCGGGTTGCCGGAGTAGCTGGGGTCGAAGGCCACCTCACCGCCCACGGTGGGCACGCCCACACAGTTGCCGTAGTGGGCGATGCCCGCCACCACGCCCTCCATCAGGCCGACGTTGCGCTCGTCCTCGAGGGGGCCGAAGCGCAGGGCGTTGAGCAGGGCGATCGGCCGGGCACCCATGGTGAAGATGTCGCGCAGGATGCCGCCCACCCCCGTGGCCGCCCCCTGGAACGGCTCCACCGCCGAGGGGTGGTTATGGCTCTCGATCTTGAAGGCCAGGCGCTGGCCCTCACCGAGATCCACCACACCGGCGTTCTCGCCGGGACCCACCAGGATGCGCGGGCCGCTGGTGGGGAACTGGCTGAGCAGGGGGCGTGAATTGCGGTAGCAGCAGTGCTCCGACCACATCACCCCGAACATGCCCAGTTCGGCCCGGTTGGGGGCCCGGCCCAGGCGGCGGCAGATCTCCTCATAGTCGTCCTGGCTCAGGTTCTCCTTCCTGAGGGCTTCGGGCACCGGGTAATCGGGAGCCGCAGGGTCGGAAGCAGCAACCACAGCCATGGGAGTCGGATGGCTCCAGTGTGGCCGAAGGGGTTCAGCAGCCCGGGGCCCGGCGGCGGGTCAGATCCAGGGATCACCATCCGGGTCGGGCTGGTGGCGGCGGCGGCGGGCGCGGGGCTGAGCCATCCAGGACGGGGGGGACTCCTGCTCACTCGGCTCGACCCCCCAGTGGTCGTCCCAGGGTTCGGGATCCTCGCCGTCGTCCGGCGGGGGGTCCTGGGGAGGCCCCCAGTCGCGCCGGGGCTCCGCCGCGGCCTCCCAGGGCGGTTCTTCGAGCCAGCCCTCGACACGGCCCTCGAGGCGATCACCCGCCTCCTGGAACTGGTCCCGCAGCCGGCTCGTCTCCTCCTGCACCTGGTCACGCCAGCGACGCGAGCGACGCAGGAACTCCTGGCGGACGCTGGCGCGGGCAAGGGGGAGATCATCGAGGCCCTGCAGGGCGGTGAACACCAGGCCGGGCTGCTGATCCACGATCCGCTCCGGACTGAGCCGCCAGCGGCTGCTGCCGGGCAGCCGGGGGTCGCTGCGACTCACGAGGTAATGGCGGATCCGGCCGGTGCGGAGCTCGATGGCGGCATCGGCCAGGGTGCCGATCGGCTCGCGGCGGGCATCGAGCAGGGAGGCCTCGATCAGGGTGGGCAGGCGCTCGATCGTGTCCTGGTCGGTCTCGGCGGGATCCCCCTTCACCAGGGCCTCCAGCTCCAGCAGCGCCCGCAGCTGATCCAGCCGCCACACCAGGCGGCGATTGCCGAACGCCGAAGGACGGGTGACCCAGCCCAGCACCCGATGCACCGGCGGATGCATCCAGACCCGCAGACCCGCCCCCCGTTCCAGTCCCCTGTCACAGCGGACACGCCGCCGCAGCAGGTCGCTGAGCAGGAGTTGCTCGGGAAGGGACAAGGCGGTTCAGCCCCGGATCTGAACGGGCATCACCAGATAGGTGAAACCGGACTCATCGAGGGACTGCAGCACGGCCGGCGTGGTCGGGGCATTGCACTGGAGCACGACCTGCTCCGAGACCATGGCCTTGAGACCGTCGAGCAGGTAGCGGACATTGAAGGCGATCTGGATGGACTCCCCGGACATGTCGGCCGGCAGGGATTCGGAGCCGCGGCCCACATCCTGGGCATCGGCCTGCACCTGGAGCCTGCCGGCGTCGGGATCGGCGGTGATCTTCACCACGTTGTTGTGCTGGTCCGCCAGCACCGCCACCCGGTCCAGGGCCGCGATCAGGCCGCGGCGATCGATGACGATGCGGCGCCCGAAGCTCTCGGGGATCAGCTGGCGGTAGTTGGGGTAGGTGCCATCCAGGCTGCGGCTGGTCAGCACCTGGTCGGCCCACAGGAAGACCACCTGGCCCCGATCGCAGAAGAGGCTCAGCGGCTCCTCCGACTGGCGTCCGGAGAGCAACCGCTCCAGTTCCCGCAGGGATCGCGCCGGCACGGTGACGGCAAAGGGCTCGCCGCCCTGATCCGGAGCCAGACCCGCCTCGGCCAGGCGCAGCACAGCGAGCCGGTGTCCATCGGTGGCAGCGCACTCCAGGCCCTCGGGATCGAGATGGAGATGGACCCCGGTGAGCAGCTGCTTGGCCTCGTCACCGCTGCTGGCGAAGAGGGTGGCCCGCAATCCCTTGACCAGGGCCTCGGCCTGGAGGCGGATGGGATGGCCGGTCTGCACCAGCGGCAGATCGGGGAAATCCTCGGCCGGCATCCCCCGCATCTCGTACTGACCGGAGAGGCTGATCAGATCCACCTGCTCATGGCCCTCGCGGCAGTGGATCGTGATCGGGCCGTCGGCCGAGAGACGGGAGACGATTTCGCCGAAGAGGCGGGCGGGCAGGGTGATGGCACCGCTGGTCTCCACATCGGCGGAAATGCTGGTCTGGATGCCGAGGCTCAGATCGAACCCCGTGAGGCTGAGGCGACCGGTGCCGGCGTCAGCCGTGAGCAGCACGTTGGCGAGCACCGGGTGGGTGGGCCTGGCGGCCACCGCGCGGCTGACCAGTTGCAGGCTCGCGCTGAGTTCCGTCTGAGAGCAGACCAGCTTCATGGTGTCGCGGGGCTGAACCCGGTGTCCGTGGGACGGGAGCACCACGTTTCCACAGCCCGGTGAATTGCGCAACGCCGGTCATCCGCCATCCCCGGAACCTTCTGCAAGTCCATCAATCAACTGGAAAAGAAAGAACAAACCCGTAGCCTTAGGGCCTGGGGAAACTGGGCAAAAGGCCCGCTTTCCCTTCTGGGGCAGGCCTGCGCCGGATCGAGGCCTGGGGAACGGCCACAGCCTGCTGGGGAGGAATCGCCGTTCTCCCCAGATTCCCGCCGCTGGGGAAAGAGGAGGGCGGACCGGGGCGTTGCTTCTCCGGCTGCATTCCGCAGCATCCGGTGCCTTCTTCCCCAGGTCCTGGACAGACACTTCCGGCAGCGGATGCCGTCCTGCGGCAGCATCAGCTGCCCGCCGGCACCCCCGCCGGCACCCCCACCGCCCCCTCAGCCGGCCATGACAAAGCCCCCCGAGCGGAGGCCTGGGGAGGCGCTCAGAAGCCCATCACCTCGGCGACCTTGGCCGTATCGGCCTCCAGGCCGGTGTGGAAGCGGGCATCGTTGTGTTCGATGGCGGTGGTGGGATCCTTCAGGCCGTTGCCGGTGAGCACGCAGACCACGGTGGAACCCGGCGGCACCTCGTCGCGCCGCTTCAGCAGCCCGGCGACCGAGGCCGCGCTGGCCGGTTCACAGAACACGCCCTCCTCGCTGCCGAGCAGCTTGTAGGCCTCGATGATCTCGGCGTCGGTCACGGCCATGAAATCGCCGCCACTCTCGGCCCTCACCTTCAGGGCTTTGTCGCGGTTCACCGGGTTGCCGATCCGGATCGCCGTGGCGATGGTGTCCGGCTGCTCCACCGTGTGGCCCAGGACCAGCGGAGCTGATCCAGCGGCCTGAAAGCCCATCATGCGGGGGACGGTGCGGCAGTGGCCGGCCTGGCGGTACTCGTTGAACCCCATCCAGTAGGCGCTGATGTTGCCGGCATTGCCGACCGGGATGCAGAGCCAGTCCGGGGCCACGCCCAGCGCATCCACCACCTCGAAGGCAGCCGTCTTCTGACCCTCCAGCCGGTAGGGGTTGACGGAATTGACCAGGGTGACCGGGTACTGGTCGGCGACCTCCTGGACGATGGCGAGGGCCCGATCGAAATTGCCCTGGATCGCGATCACCTCGGCGCCGTAGAGCAGGGCCTGGGCCAGCTTTCCCTGGGCCACGTACCCATCGGGAATCAGCACGAAGGCCCGCATGCCTCCCCGCCGGGCATAGGCGGCGGCGGCGGCGGAGGTGTTGCCGGTGCTGGCGCAGATCACGGCCTCCGAGCCCGCTTCACGGGCCTTGGAGATGGCCATGGTCATGCCACGGTCCTTGAAGGAGCCGGTGGGGTTCAGGCCGTCGTATTTCAGGTGCACCTTCACCCCCTTGCCGATCCGGCTGGCGATCGCCGGGGCGGGGATCAGTGGGGTGGCCCCCTCGCGGAGGGTGATCACCGGCGTGCGCTCATTCACCGGCAGCCACGCCCGGTAGGCCTCGATCAGCCCCGGCCAGTCCTGCAGGGTGGGTGTCGGCCCCAGGCCCAGCCGACGCAGCGATTGGAGCAGGGCCAAGGCGTCAGGGGAGGTCTCGGCCGAATCTACGGCTCGGCAGACGGCGCGGTCGGATTGGCCTCCGCGGCATTGCCACGCAGGCCATCCAGCGGCGATTCGGAGAAGAAGCGCACCAGTTCCACGATCGAACCGGCCTTGCGCATGATGCCCAGCAGGGCCGGGATGTTCACTTCGAGCTCCTGGGTCGGGTAGGCCTCAAGGAAGGAAATGGCGGAAATGGAGCCGTTGCCGTTGACCAGACCCATCACCAGGGCCGAGCGCAGCGCGGGAATGCCCTGGCTGGGGGCCTTGAGCGGGTAGACCACCTGGGACAGGCGCTGCAGCAGGGCCTCGCCGATGCGGGTGTTGAGCAGCCGGCTGACCAGGGACACCGGGAGGGCCAGGGACTGGTTCAGCAGCTTGGAGACCTGTGCGGGGTCCTGACTGCTGAAGCGGAGCACGTCGGTGAGCAGACCGCGGGATTCGCCGGTCTGGGCCAGGTGGGTGACATCGGCGACGGTGATCGACCGGCGGAACGCTCCGCTCACGAAGACCAGGTTCTCGGCGGCGTAGGCGGCCGGCGATCCCAGGCTCATCCCCAGCCCCAGCAGGGCGGCCAGCAACCTGAGGCGTTTCATGCGTGATGGCATCGCCTCACCCTAGGAGTTTTTCAGGCCGAGGCCAGGGGGGGAGAACGGCGCAGCCCGGGGTCGACCAGCACATCCCGCAGCAGGCGTACCACCCCCCGTTCGGCGAGTCCGCGGGCCAGATCGCGCCCCATCCGACGCAGCTCCGGCTCGCCCAGCACCCGGGGCAACCGCTTGAGCAGCAACTTGGGCTCAAAGCCCGGCAGGGCCTGGAGGATGGCCATCAGCTCACGCACCGGTTCGAGATCCAGCAGCGGGTCGGCGGTCTCGATCGGACGCCGCCGGCGCAGGCCGGGGGGCTGGAGTCTGGTGGGCAGGCGTTGGCCCAGCCGCAGGGTGGTCTGCCAGGCCAGACCGTCGAGCTGCTGCACGAGGGCGTCGACCAGCTGCTGGCGCAGCAGGCCTCCCCGGGGAGAGAAGAGGAAATCCAGCACCTGATCGAGCAGCCCATCGAGGTCGAGGCTGGCTCCCCGCGAGGCACTGGCGATGAGGTTGTCCAGCCGCTGCCAGCGGAAGATCTCCCCATCGAACAGCATCTCCCTGAGGCTTTCGCGCAGGCTGGGATCCGGGTCCTCCATCAGCCGCCGGGCGAAGTAGGGATAGGCGGCACCGAGAATCTTGAAGTCCGGATCGACGCTCAGGGCGATGCCCTCCAGGGTCACCAGGGAGCGGATGATCAGGGCGTAGTAGGGGGGAACCCGGAACGGGAAGCGGTACATCACCCCCGAGAGATCGTCGGTGACCGCCTTGAAGTCCATCCGGCTCACCCCCATTTCCAGGGCCTGGCCGAACACACTCTCGAAGGCCGGCACGATCGGCTTGAGGTCCACGTCCTCCGCCAGGAATCCCAGGGTGACGAAGTCCTTGGACAGCTGATCGAAGTTGCGGTTGACCAGGTGGACAACGGCCTGGATCAGCCCGGTTCGCGCCTCACGGCTGACCTCGCTCATCATGCCGAAATCGAGGTAGGCCAGCCGCCCGTCCGGCAGGGCCAGCAGGTTGCCGGGATGGGGGTCGGCGTGGAAGAAACCGTGCTCCAGCAGCTGCTGCAGGCTGCAGTTCACGCCCACCTCCACCATGTCGTCCGGATCCACCCCGATGGACCGCACGGCTTCGAGGTTGGTGAGCTTCACCCCCTCCATCCACTCCATCGTCAGCACCCGGCGGCTGGTGGCTTCGCGGTAGATGCGGGGAACGGCGATGCGGGGGTTGTGGCCGTGCAGAACGGCGAACCGTTCGGCGTTGCTCGCTTCGTTGCAGTAATCCATCTCCTCGAACACCCGTTTGCCCAGCTCATCGATCAGGGCCACCAGATCGCTGCGGATCACCCCGACGTTGCGGTTGAGCCAGGCCGCGATGTTGCGCACGATGTAGAGATCCAGGGTGATCTGCTCCCGCAGACCCGGGCGCTGCACCTTCACCGCCACCCGCTGCCCGCCATGCAGCACGCCCCGATGCACCTGGCCCAGCGAGGCGGCCGAGATCGGGTTCCGTTCGAGCTGGGCGTAGACCGTGCTCACCGGTGCTCCGAGGTCCTCCTCGATGCAGGCCATCGCCAGGCCTGGATCGAAACCCGGCAGCTGATCCTGCAGCTGGGCCAGTTCCTCGAGCAGCAGGGGAGGCACGATGTCGGGCCGGGTGGAGAGCGCCTGTCCCGCCTTGATGAAGGCCGGTCCCAGCGAGGCGACGAGCTCGGCGGCCTCCCGTGCCCTGGCCTGGACCCGGGAGCGCAGGTTGAGGCGGCCGGTCAGCCAGTCGAACCCCACACCCGTCAGGTAGAGGCCGATCGGCACCAGGGTCTGCCACAGGCGGCGGATCAGCCGCTGGGGATGGCCGGCGTAGATCCGGCTGATGGCGACGGGGTCGTACGCCAGCAGGCCGGCCGCCTCGATGAAGTCGCTCAGATCGGTGCTGGCCTGCAGGTCGGCCTGCTGGCCGGAGGCAGGCTCCGGCTCGGGCTGGTCCGGCACCGCCTGGTCCGGAACCGCTTCGTCATAAACCGCTTCGTCATGGGTCCCATCGCCATGCACGGCCTGCTGCATGGCCGCCGCGGCCAGTTCCAGGGCCGTGGGGGGTGCTGACTCGGTACGGCTGCTCACCATGGCCGCGCTCTGCCGTTGGTCGGAGTCCCCTTCTAAAGCAAAGACGCAGCCGCTACGGTCGGCGCGATGACCGGAGGCTGCGTGCTCACGGCCCTGCGCCTGGAGAACATCGCCCTGATCGAGCGCCTGGAGCTCACGTTCAGCGCAGGCTTCACGGTGCTCACCGGCGAGACCGGTGCCGGGAAGTCCATCCTTCTCGATGCCCTCGATGCCCTGCTGGGCGGGGCCCAGGGTGCCGGGGCCTCCCGCCTGCTGCGCCAGGGGGCGAGCCGGGGGGTGATCGAGGCCTGCTTCAGCCTCTCCCCACCCTTGCTCCGCTGGCTGGAGGCCGAGGAGCTGCCGGCCGAGGAGGGCGAGGTGGTGCTGGCCCGTGAGTGGCGATGGAGCGACGGACGCCTCTCCAGCCGCAACCGTCTCAACGGGGTGACCATCAACCGCTCCCAGGTGCAGGCGCTGCGCCCTCTGCTGGTGGACCTCACCGTGCAGGGTCAGACCCAGCAACTCGCCCGGGCCGGCCAGCAGCGCCGCTGGCTGGATCGTTGTGGGGGGGCGCCGTTGCAGCAGGCCCTCGGCCAGGTCGGCGTGGCCTGGAGCGACTGGAAGACGGCCGCCGCGGCGCTGGACCAGGCCCGGGCGGCTTGGCAGCAGCTTCAGGCCGAACGCGCCAGCCGGGAGGCCCTGCTCGCCGATCTGGACTCCGCCGCTCTGGAGGATCCCCAGGAGGCTCTGCACCTGCAGCAGGAGCAGGATCGGCTGGCCCACGGTGTCCGCCTCCAGGAGGGGGTGATGACCTTGCTGGGCCGGCTGGTGGAGGGGGCTGAGGGTGCTCCCTCGGTGCTGGACCACCTGGCGGCCTGCGAAGCGGAATGGCAGGCGATGGAGCAGTGCGATGGTTCCCTGGCCGAGCTGCACGGCCGGGCGGTGGAGGTGCACCAGCTGGTGCAGGATCTGGCCCGCGATCTGGACCGCTATGGCGCCTGCCTGGAGAGCGATCCGGAGAGCCTCGCGGCCCTGCAGGAGCGGCTGCAGCAGCTCAGGGCGCTGCAGCGGCGCCATGGCCAGGATCTGGCTGGCCTCATCGACCTGCGGGATCGGCTGCGGGACGAGCTCCACAGCGGTGGCGCAGGGGTCTCCCTGGAGGTGCTGGAGCAGCGGGAGTGCCAGGCCCGCCGCTGCCGCGATCAGGCCAATGCGCAGCTGAGCCAGTGCCGCCACGAAGCCGCCGCCTGGCTGGAGGGGCAGCTGATGGAGGCCCTGCGGCCCATGGGGCTCGCCAACGTGCGCTTCGCGGTGGCGATCGAGCCGTCCGGTCCCGGGGAGGAGGGGGCGGACGCGGTGCAGTTCCTGTTCTCGGCCAATCCGGGCCACGCCCTGGCGCCGCTGGCGGAGGTGGCCTCCGGGGGGGAGATGAGCCGCTTCCTGCTGGCCTTCAAGACCTGCCTGGCGGCGGCTGATTCCCACGTGACCCTGCTGTTCGATGAGATCGATGCCGGGGTGAGTGGCCGGGTGAGCGGCGCCATGGCGGCGCTGCTGCAGCGGCTCGCCCGCCAGCGCCAGGTGTTCTGCATCACCCACCAGCCGCTCGTGGCGGCCGCCGCCGACCACCACTTCCGGGTGGCCAAGCAGGTCGTGGAGGGGGTCACCCACACGCGGGTGTCCCAACTGCGGGACACCCGCGCCCGCCAGGTGGAGCTGGCGGAGCTGGCCGGGGGGGATCACCAGGAGGCTCGCAGCTACGCCGCCAGCCTGCTGGGCAGGGGAGCTACCAGCCCCGAGGCGCATCCAGCCCCATAGATTTATAAACCGTTACATTGAAGCGCCGCTGACCGTCGGGTCGCCATGCCCTGGACCGCCACCGCCATCCCCGATCAGTCGGGTCGTCTCGCCCTGGTCACCGGCGCCAGCAGTGGTCTCGGCCTCGAGACGGCCCGGGCCCTGGTGGCCAGGGGAGCCACGGTGATCCTGGCCTGCCGCTCCCGCCCCAGGGCCGAGCGGGCCCGCGAGGAGCTGCTGCCCGCCGCGGCCTGCGGTGGCGCCCTGGATCTTCTCGACCTCGACCTTGCCGATCTGACCACGGTGGTCACGGCGGCCCGTCAGGTGGCGGAGCGCTACGGCCGCCTCGATCTGCTGATCAACAACGCCGGGGTGATGGGGCTCCCCCGCTCCCTGACGCGCCAGGGGTTCGAGCGGCAGTTCGGCATCAACCATCTCGGTCACTTCGCGCTCACCCTCGCCCTGCTGCCCGTGCTGCGGGGTCGCCCCGACGCCCGGATCGTCACGGTGACTTCCGGCGCCCAGTACTTCGGCCGGATCGACTTCGACGATCTGCAGGGGGAACGCCGCTACGACCGCTGGAAGGCCTATGGCCAGAGCAAGCTGGCCAACGTGATGTTCGCGATCGAGCTGCAGCGGCGGCTCGAAGCGGACGGTGCCAGCGTGCTCTCCCTGGCGGCCCATCCGGGGGTGGCCCGCACCAATCTGCAGCCAGCCTCGGTGGCCGCCAGCGGCTCCTGGCTCGAGCCGCTTGCCTACCGCTTGATGGCGCCCCTCTTCCAGAGCGCCGCCATGGGCGCCCTTCCCCAGCTGTTTGCGGCGACGGCACCTGAGGTCACCCCCGCCGGCCACTACGGTCCGGACCAGTGGGGGGGCATGCGCGGCTGGCCCACGCCGGTGCGCGTGGCTCCGGCAGCCCTGGAGGCTGGCCAGCGGCAGCGTCTCTGGCAGCTCAGTTCCGAGCTGTGTGACCGGGCCTGTCCTGGCTGGTCGGAGTCCCTGGCCCCCAGCCCCCGCCCCTAGAATCCACCGTTCTCGTGACGGCTGGATGCCCCGCGCCAAGAGCCCTGCCGCCACCGGGGGCGCCGCCGGATCCCTGGCCCGGACGGTCCATGAGAAGGCCCATGACAGGGCCGCGCTCCAGACCCTGAACGGCGGTTCGCTCGAGGATGTGATCCGGGTGCGCGGGGCCCGCCAGCACAACCTCAAGAACATCGATCTCACCATTCCGCGCAACCGCCTGGTGGTGTTCACCGGGGTCAGCGGCAGCGGCAAGAGCTCCCTGGCCTTCGACACGATCTTCGCCGAGGGTCAGCGCCGCTACGTCGAGAGTCTGTCGGCCTACGCGCGTCAGTTCCTCGGCCAGGTCGACAAGCCCGATGTGGATGCGATCGAGGGGCTCTCGCCCGCCATCTCGATCGATCAGAAATCCACCAGTCACAACCCGCGCTCCACGGTGGGCACCGTCACGGAGATCCAGGACTACCTGCGCCTGCTGTTCGGCCGCGCCGGGGAGCCCCACTGCCCGGAATGCGACCGCTCGATCAGGCCCCAGTCGATCGATGAGATGGTCGACCAGATCATGCAGCTGGCGGAGGGTACCCGCTACCAGCTGCTGGCCCCGGTGGTGCGCGGCAAGAAGGGCACCCACGTGAAGCTGCTGGGCGGCCTGGTGGCCGAGGGCTTCGCCCGGGTGCGGATCAACGGCGAGGTGCGCGAGCTGGCCGACAACATCGAGCTGGACAAGAACCACGCCCACAACATCGAAGTGGTGGTGGACCGGCTGATCGCCCGGGAGGGGATCCAGGAGCGGCTGACCGATTCGCTCCGGACCGCCCTCAAACGGGGGGATGGGCTGGCCCTGGTGGAGGTGGTTCCCAAGACCGGCGAGGCCCTGCCGGAGGGCCTCGAGCAGGAACGGCTCTATTCCGAGAACTTCGCCTGCCCGGTCCACGGGGCCGTGATGGAGGAACTCTCGCCGCGGCTGTTCTCCTTCAACAGCCCCTACGGCGCCTGTGCCGACTGCCACGGCATCGGCCATCTGCGCCGCTTCACCACCGAGCGGGTGGTTCCGGATCCCTCCCTGCCCGTCTACGCGGCCGTGGCCCCCTGGGCGGAGAAGGACAACGCCTATTACTTCT
>NZ_JBKKKY020000068.1:0-13138 GCF_046613545.2 Aphanothece microscopica RSMan92
CCCCGCCGCCCGGGTCCCCGTCCGAGGCGGACCGGCAGCAGGGAGAAGGGTTTCCCCACAGCGGCGAGAGGGGGCACAAATACCTATCGAGAAGTTCCTGCATCTTAAGAAGGATTTCCAGATTGTTCCCGCCAGGCGGAACGGTCCATCGGCCGGCCCCACTTCTGGAGGTTGGCCGGGGTCAGCCCTAGGTTTCCTGCGAGAGAACAGCCGTTCACGGACGGCCCCGAAGCCGAGGACATGCCCGCCGATTTCGATGGCTCCAATCCCGCCACCCGGTGGGCGCGCTTCTGTGATCTGCTCTGGTACGACGAGGGGCTGGGGCTCTGGCTCGACGTGAGCCGGATGGCCCTGAACCAGCGGGACATCGAGGGGATGCAGCCCGCCTTCGCCAAGGCCTTCGCGGCCATGGCGGCCCTGGAATCCGGTGCCATCGCCAACCCGGACGAGCAGCGGATGGTCGGCCACTACTGGCTGCGGACCCCGGAGCTCGCCCCCGATGCCGAGACCGCCGGCCACATCGCCGGCGAAATCGACCGGATCGAGGCCTTCGGCCACCAGGTGCTGGCCGGAGGGCTGCAGGCCCCCGGCGGTGGGACCTTCACCGATGTGCTCTGGATCGGCATCGGCGGCTCCGGCCTCGGGCCCTTGCTGGTGATCGAAGCCCTCCAGGCCGAGGGCCAGGGTCTGCCCTTCCATTTCATCGACAACGTCGATCCCCAGGGGATCAGCCGCATCCTCGGCCGCCTCGATGACCGGCTCGGCACGACCCTGGTGATCGTGGTCAGCAAGTCCGGCGGCACCCCGGAGCCCCGGATCGCCATGGAGCAGGTCCGCGCCCGCCTGGAGCAGCGCGGCGGTCGCTGGGCCGGTCAGGCTGTGGCCGTCACGATGGTCGGCAGCCGGCTCGACCGACTCGCCGAAGCCGAGCAGTGGCTGGCCCGCTTCGACATGTTCGACTGGGTGGGTGGTCGCACCAGCATCACCAGCGCCGTCGGACTCCTGCCGGCTGCCCTGACCGGCACCGACCTGCGCGCCTTCCTCGACGGCGCCGCCGCCATGGACGCCGCGACCCGCGCCGCCGCGTTGACCGCCAATCCCGCGGCCCTGCTCGCGGCCTCCTGGCATGTGGCCGGCCATGGGCGCGGCCAGCGCGACATGGTCGTGCTGCCTTACCGCGACCGCCTGGCCGTGTTCAGCCGCTACCTGCAGCAGCTGGTGATGGAGAGCCTGGGCAAGAAGCTCAGCCGCGATGGTCAGGTCGTGAATCAGGGCATCGCCGTCTACGGCAACAAGGGCTCCACCGACCAGCACGCCTATGTGCAGCAGCTGCGGGATGGGGTCGACAACTTCTTCGTGAGTTTCATCGAGGCTCTCGATGATCCGGCCGACATCCCCGCCCTGGCGGGCGAGCGGCCCGGCGATGTGCTCGAGGGGTTCCTGCAGGGCACACGAACGGCCCTGATGGAAAGCGGTCGCCAGAGTCTCACCATCACCCTGCGCCGTTTCGACGCCCGCAGCCTTGGTGCTCTCGTTGCCCTGTTCGAGCGGGCCGTGGGCCTCTACGCCGAACTGGTGAACGTCAATGCCTACGACCAGCCGGGGGTCGAGGCGGGCAAACTCGCCGCCGCCTCCATCCTCGACCTGCAGGGCCGGCTCGAGGGACTGCTGGCCGATGGCGCCCCCCGCACCCTCGAGGCCCTGGGGCAGGAGCTGCAGACCGCCGATCCCGAGCCGCTCTTCTGGATCCTGCGCCATCTCAGTGCCAATGACCCGGCCTACCGGGTCAGCGGGAGCTGGGCAGAGCCGGCTTCGCTGGCCTTCGCCCGGGTCTGAGTGCCCGATCCCTTGCGTTGATCGGCTCAGTCGATCCCTTCAACTTGAGGCGGAGGTGTAGTACCGCAGGGCATGGCGCCAGAACCAGCGGCTGGCCAGGGCGGCGATCAGCGCCATCGCCATGGCCCCCAGGGTCCAGGGCACGGAGGCCCGGCCGAGGATGGCTTCGGCGGGCACCGTGGTGAGGAAGGCCACCGGCAGCACGAAGGTGAACACCAGCCGCAGGGCCGGCGGGTAGGCACTCACCGGATAGCGGCCGGCCACCAGGGTGTAGCGCAGCACCTCGGTGGCATTCCAGATCTTCACGAACCAGATGCTGAGCGCCGCCAGCAAAAACCACAGGCTGTACAGGATCACGGCGCTGCTGACCAGCATCAGGGCCGCCAGACCCACGGCCCAGGCCTCCCAGCTGGCGCCGGCCCTGCCGGCGGCCCAGAGGCTGAGCCCCAGCCCTGCGGCGATCCCCGGCACGCCCCAGGGCGAGAACATCCGGGCGGAGAGCCAGAACTGGCTGTCCACGGGCTTCAGCAGCACAAAATCCAGCGTGCCGTTCTGCACATGACCCACGATCCTGCTCAGGTTGGGTTGGAGCACGCAGCTGGTGAGGCCATCCAGCAGCGTGTAGAGCCCCAGCACCACCAGGGCCTGGTGCCAGCTCCAACCGCCCAGCCGCGCTGCCGGGTCCTGGTCGGCCCCGCCGAACAGCAGGCCGAGCACGAACACGCTGCCGGCGAGGTTGCCCAGCACCGCGATGGCCTCGATCCAGAAGTTGGCGGGATATTCCAGTTCCGCCTGCAGGGACGTGCTCCAGAAGCGCAGCAGGCTGCGGCCGTAGCGGGCCAGGCGGCCGGGGCCCGCCATCAGGCCCCCATGGCGCCGTAGCGCCGCAGGCCCCGGCGCCAGAGCCAGGCGATCGGCGGCAGCAGCGCCAGACACCAGAGGGCGATCGCGCCGAACCCCTCGCGGGCGAGCACCGGCTCGCCCGCCAGCAGCCGGGCGGGGAAATCCACCATCCAGGGAAACGGCGTGGCCATGGCGATCCGGCGCATCAGCGGCGGGAAGGTCTCCAGGGGGGCCACCAGGCCGGAGAGAAACAGGTAGGGAATCATCAGCAACCGATCCAGCGCCGCCGCCCGTTCCGTCCAGAAGCAGGCCATGGCGGTGAGCGTCTGCAGCAGGAAGCGCAGCAGGAAGGCCGCGCCGATCGCGAGCACCCCCAGCACCAGCGCCTCGGGGCGGGGCACCCGCAGCATCCCCGGGGCCACCAGGGCCACCCCGAGCAGCATCACCGCCACGAACGGCACGCGGGTGGCCTGTTCGGCCAGGTGGGCACTCAGGTAGCGCCACAGGGGAAGCAGGGGCTGGAGCAGGTAAGGGGAGAGCTTGCCCTGCAGGGTGTCCTCCTCGAAGACGTGGATCATCCACACCACCGTGAACTGACGCACCAGGAAGGCCGCCAGGAAGTAGGGCCCCAGCCGTTCGGGCCCCAGGCCCGCGGCGGCGGCCGCTCCGGAGCCGCTCCAGACGCCGAGCATGATCAGGGGGAGCACTCCGGAGAGGGCCCACAGGGCGATTTCGGCCCTGTACTCGAGCATGTAGGCGTACTGGGTCTCGAGCAGCACCCGGGCGATGCGCCAGGTGCGGCCAGGCCGCCAACCACGGCTCGGCAGCCCGCGCTGCCCGGGCCTCAAGCCGCCGCCTCCCGCCGGAACAGCTCGCCGATCAGCTGCTCGATCGGCGGGTCCGCCACCTCCAGGTCCACCACGGCGAAGCGTCCCAGCAGGGCCGCGACCCGTTCGGTGAGCTGCTCCCGCGGAATGCGCAGCCGCACCTGGTGGCCCTGGTGACTCTCCACCACCCCATAGGCCTCGAAGGTCCCGGCCGGCTGCAGGTCCTGGAGTTCCAGGCGCACCTCCCGGTGCGGCGCGAGCTCCTGGGTGAGGCGCTCCAGCGATCCGTCGTGGAACAGCTGGCCCTCGTGGATCAGCAGCACCCGGCGGCAGAGGGCGGTGATGTCTCCCATGTAGTGGCTGGTCAGCAGCACCGTGGCGCCCGTGCGGCGGTTGTAATCGGCCAGGAAGTCCCGCACCCGGGCCTGGGCGTTCACATCCAGGCCCAGGGTCGGCTCGTCGAGGAACAGGACCGCCGGCTCGTGCAGCAGCGCCGCCAGCAGCTCGGCCTTCATGCGCTGCCCCAGCGACAGCTTGCGCACCGGGCGTCGCAGCTCCTCCCCCAGCTCGAGCATCTCGGCCAGCTGGGCGATCCGCCGCTCCGCCACCCGGTCCGGAATCCCGTAGACCGCCGCATTGACCCGGAAGGAGTCGAGGGCGGGCAGGTCCCAGATCAACTGCTGCCGGTTGCCCATCACCAGGGTGATCTGCTGCAGGAAACGCTCCTGGCGGCGAAAGGGCACGCAGCCGGCCACGGCGACCCGGCCCCCACTCGGCTCGATCAGCCCGGTGAGCATCTTCAGCGTGGTGGTCTTGCCGGCGCCGTTGGGGCCCAGGAACCCCACCACCTCCCCCGGCGTGATGGCGAAACTCACCTCCCGCACCGCCGCCACATCGCGGTAGCGGCGGCGCAGGAAGTGGCGCAGCGTTCCCCCCAGGCCGGGACGCTTGTCGGCCACCCGGAACGTCTTGCTCAGCGCCCGGGCCTCGATGATCGGCATCGCGTCGCCGTTCAGAACCAGTGCCCCATCGAGACGCCGA
This sequence comes from Aphanothece microscopica RSMan92, assembly GCF_046613545.2. Lineage (NCBI taxonomy): Bacteria > Bacillati > Cyanobacteriota > Cyanophyceae > Chroococcales > Aphanothecaceae > Aphanothece > Aphanothece microscopica. The sequence goes on from NZ_JBKKKY020000068.1 coordinate 4,548, forward strand.
GCATGTCGGCGCTCGGCCAGGCTCCCAGCCCCATCAGGCCGCTGGCCAGCAGGTCGAAGGCGCTGCTGCCGGTACCCAGATCCTGCCGGGCGGCCCACTCGGCCTCCTGCACGGCCTGCTCATCCAGCCCGAGGGCGTCCACCAGGCGCCGGTAGGCCAGCTTCTCCTGCAGGTTCACCGCCGAGGGTTCCCCGGCCGTCCGGCTGGCGTTCACCATCTGATAGGCCAGCTTGAGGGCGAGCTGGCGCTGGTCGTCGGACTCCAGCATCCCCACCAGGTGCTCCAGCGCCCGCGGATCGGGGCTCTCTCCCGCGAGGCGGGCGGCGGCATCCGCCGCCAGGATCGGGCTGGCCGCCTCCGGCATGGTGTCGGCGACGATCCGCTCCAGCAGCTGGCGCTCCTCCTCGGCGAAGTCGCCATCGGCCCAGGCCACCCAGCAGACGATCCGCAACAGGGCGCGCTGGGAGGGCCTGAGCTGCTCGGTGGGGCGGACCATGGCGCAGCCTGGGGTTCTGGAGCCATTCTGGGGGCCGCACCCGACCCCCTGCCATGGCCCCGATCCCAACGCGGCCAGGCCCCCGCTGGTGGGTCAGCGGCGATCTCGACGGTCTGCTGGGTCTGGGCCTCGACAATCTCATCCAGATCCTGCTGATCCTGGGCCTCTGCCGGGGCTTGCTCGGCTATCCCGACGCCCTGGTCTTCGGCACCGTGCTGCCGGCCACGGGGATCAGCCTGGTCGTGGGCAATCTCGCCTACGCCCGCCAGGCCTACCGGCTGGATCAGCGCGAGGGTGGTTCGGGGCGCACCGCGCTGCCCTACGGCATCAACACCGTGAGCCTGTTCGCCTACGTGTTCCTGGTGATGCTGCCGGTGAAGCTGGCGGCGCTGGCGGCGGGACTGAGCCCGGAGGCGGCCGTCACCCTGTCGTGGCAAGCGGGCCTGATGGCCTGCCTGGGGTCGGGGTTGATCGAGGTCGGCGGCGCCTTCGTGGCCGATCTGCTCCAGCGCTGGCTGCCCCGGGCGGCCCTTCTCTCGACGCTGGCCGGCATCGCCCTCGGCTACATCGCCCTGGGTTTCCTGCTGCGCACCTATGCCCAGCCCCTGGTGGGTCTGGCCGTGCTCGCGGTGATCCTGGTGGTGTATTTCGGCGGGGTTCGCCTCCCCCTGCCCGGGGGGCTGGTGGCCGTGCTGCTCGGCATCGCCCTGGCCTGGAGCAGCGGACTGCTCACGGTGGATCCGCTCAGCTGGCGCCAGGCCACCCAGCAGCTCGGTCTGCACCTGCCGCGGCTGCAGCTGGGCGCCCTCTGGTCAGCCCGCAGCGAACTGCTCCCCTGGCTCGGCGTGATCGTGCCGATGGGGCTGTTCAACGTGATCGGCTCCCTGCAGAACCTGGAGAGTGCGGCGGCGGCCGGCGACACCTACCCCGTGCGCTCCTCCCTGCTGATCAACGGCATCGGCACGGTGGCGGCGGCGCTGTTCGGCTCCTGCTTCCCCACCACCCTCTACATCGGCCATCCCGGCTGGAAGGCGATGGGGGCCCGGCTCGGCTATTCCTGGGTCAACGGCCTCGTGATGGGAGCCGCCTGCCTGGCCGGCGCCTTCGGCGTGATCGGCGAGCTGGTGCCGATCGAGGCCGGCATGGCGATCGTGCTCTACCTGGGGGTCGTGATGGCAGCGCAGGCCTTCCAGGCCACCCCGCGCCACCACGCTCCGGCCGTCGTGCTGGGGATGCTGCCGGGCCTGGCCGGCTGGGGTGCCCTGATGCTCAAGGCCGGTCTGCGTGCCGCCGGGGCCGGCACCCAGGCCCTGCCGTTCGGGCCCGCCCTGCTGCCGCCCCTGGAGAGGGCGGACGTCTGGGCCAGCGGGGTCTTCGCGCTGGAGCAGGGCCTGATCATCACGGCGATGCTGCTGGCGGCTCTGCTGGTGTACGTGATCGAGCAGCGCTTCCTGGCTGCCGCGCTCTGTGCTGCGGTGGCGGCCCTGGCCGCGTGGTTCGGAATCATCCACGCCTGGCGTTTCGACCAGGCCGACACCGTGCTGTCGCTGGGCTGGGGAGCGGGCAGCCCCTGGGCGGCGGGGTACGGCGCGATGGCCCTGGTGCTGCTGCTCACGGCGCTCTGGCAGCGCCGTCGGGGGATCGGTAGGCGTCCGCCTGATCAGGGGCCCACCCCGGCCACCCCGGCCAGGCCAGCCGCCACGGCAAGGCCCAGGTAGGTCCCCACCAGGTAGCCCAGCAGGCCGATGGCCACGGCGGGCAGCGCCAGGTCGGGGCGGCGCAGGGCGCTTCCCAGGGCCAGGGCGGTGCTGGGCCCGCCGACGGCGGCCTGGGATCCCACCAGGGATTCCACCAACCCCCAGCCGAGATACCGACCCAGCACCAGGACCACCACGCCCTGAACGGCCACGATCAGGGTGGCCAGCAGCAGCACCCAGCGGCCCTCCCCCAGCAGCCCCGCCACGGGGGAGCTCAGACCGATCACGGTGAAGAACGGCTGGATCAGCAGCAGGCCGCAGGGGTAGGTCAGGCCGTTGCGGGCCACGGCTGGCAGCTGGGCGGCCAGCAGCGCCACGCTGGTGAGCACGAGGATGGCGGGCAGTCCGGGCCAGAGGATCTGGGCCCAGCCGGTGAGCAGGTCGCTGACCAGCACCACCCCCACCCCCCAGAGCAGGGCGACGGCACCCTGGCGGCTGAGCAGCTGGCGAGGCTGGGCCTCCAGCCGTTGCCAGCCCGGGTGCGCCGCGGCCTCTTCAGGCCCGGGCCGTGGCACCGCCGCTGCCGATCCGGCCAGGCGGTCCTTGCGGCGGCCCAGGCCCAGGCTGATCAGAAACCAGACGCTGAAGACCACGTGGTCGGCCGCGGTGGCGATCAGCACCAGTTCCTGCGGGGGGTTCAGGGTGCGGGCCACCGAGACGAAGTTGAGGCTCCCCCCGCTGAAGGTGGCCGTGAACAGCCCGCTCAGGGCAGGCAGATCCCCTCCCAGCTGGGGGGCCAACAGCCAGGCTCCGAGCGCCGTGCCGGCCACGGTGGCGACCACGGCCACGCTGAAAGGCTGCAGCAACCGCTGGGCACCGGGCCACACCCGACGCAGATCGACGGCCAGCAGCAACAGGGCAATGGCCAGCGACGTGAGGGGACCGTTGATCCACCCCTCCGCTGCCGCCTCCGGCCGCCAACCCAGCAGGTTGGTGGTCAGCAGGCCGAGGAACAGCACCAGCAGGGTCATCCCCAGCTGCCGCCCCACGGGGGTGTGCTCCGCCAGCCACCAGCCCACGGCCGTGAGCAGGGCGATCAGCAGGAGGGAGAGCACCATGCCCGTGGCTGGCCTAGAGGCCTCCCACGATGGGCCACCAGCGGCTGGCGGCCAGCAGGGTGTCGTCGTCCCACCCCTCGGCCCTGCGGCACTCGGCCTGCTGCGAGTCCAGCAGCGAGCCGTGCAGCGTTTCCCCCAGGGCCGCCCGCAGCAGGCTGCTGCGGCCGAAGGCCTGACTGGCTTCGGCCAGGCCGGCCGGCAGCCGGGGTGGGGCCTCGGCGCCCAGGCGAGCGGGATCCCCTTCGATGGGCTCCGGCAGCGGGTAGCTCGTGGCCAGCCCCTCCGCCACCGTCGCCAGCACAGCCCCCAGCAGCAGGTAGGGGTTCGCAGTGAGGTCGGCGACCTTGAGCTCGAGGTGGGCAGCGGCCCCATCGCCGCCGGCCGGCACCAGGCGCAGGGCGGTTTCCCGGTTCTCGATGCCCCATGCCTGGAACGGTGCCGACCAGCTGCCCGGGGCCAGGCGTCGGAAGGAGACGGGATGGTTGCAGGCCAGGGGCAGCAGCGCCGGCAGGTGCTCCAGCAGGGAACCGAGCAGCGAGGCCCCAGCCTCCGACAGCCCCCCTGGTCCGCTGCCGCCCTGGAGCAGCGGGTCACCGTGGCGGCGGACACTGAGGTGGAGGTGGCCGCCGTTGCCGACCAGCTCGGCCATCGGTTTCGGACTGAAGCTGCAGTGCCAGCCGAACCGGCGGCTGACGCGCTGCACCAGCAACTTGGCCAGCACGAGCCTGTCGGCAGCCTCCAGGGGGCTGCCCGGCGCGAGGGACAGCTCGAACTGGCCCCGGCCGTATTCCGGGTGGAACTGGAGCCAGGGGAGTCCGGCGCTGTCGCAGGCATCGCCGATCGCGGCGGCGTAGTCCAGTCCCTCCACCAGCCGGTCGGCGCCGTAGGGGCCCCCTGCCATCACGGCCTCCAGCGCCCGGTCCTCTGCCGTTGGGAGACCCACCATCCACTCCAGTTCAAAACCCGCCTGCACGGTCAGGCCGTTGTGCTCCAGTTGCCGCTGAAGGCGCTGGCAGCAGCTGCGCTGATCACCGGCGTAAGGGGTCCCATCCCGATGGCGTCGGTTTCCCGGCGCCCAGGCCCAGCCGCTGCTGGCCTCCAGGGAGGTCAGGGCCTCCAGGTCGGCCACCAGCCGCAGGTCGCCATCGGGGCGGGCCAGGCCATGGGCCGGATCGATCACCCCATCGCTGCGGAAGGCGTCCGAGACCGGCGAAAACCCGACTCCGACCCGAGCCGCGGCGGCCAGCGCGCCGATCGGCACCACCTTCACCAGGGTCGCGCCCGCATGGTTCACCCAGCTGATGGCCAGACGCCGCAGACCGCTGTGCCGCAGCTCCCGTTCGAGAGCCGCCAGGTCGAGGGGGGCGTCAGCCATGGCCGGAGCCGATCTGTCCTCTCACCATGGTGGGTGCGCCTCCGTCCGCGCGCATGGACCCCGCTGTCGATCCCCTTCCGCGTCTCGATCCCGCCCGCACCGCCCTGCTGCTGGTGGACCTTCAGGAGGGCACCTGCGGCAGCTCCCAGCCGCGTCCGCGGCCGCAGTTCGATGCCCTGGTGCGGCAGCGCACCCTGCCGGCGGCCCGCCGTGCCCTGGCCCTCGCCCGGGGGGCGTCCCTGGAGGTGATCCACACGGTGATCGCCGATCTCACGGCCGATGGGCGGGATCGCAGCTTCGACTACAAGCGCTGCGGGATGGGGTTCGCCCCCGGTTCCCCGGCCACCCGGGTCATCGCCGAGCTGGCTCCCCTGGCCGATGAGCTGGTGCTGCCGAAGAGTTCCTCCTCGCCATTCAGCTCCACGACGCTCGACTACCTGCTGCGCAACATCGGCATCGAGGTTCTGGTGGTGATCGGCCTGCTCACCGACCAGTGCATCGACCACACCGTCAAGGATGCCGCCGATCGCGGCTACCGGGTGCTCTGCCTCACGGATGCCTGCATGGCCGAGAGCCTGGAGCGTCACCAGCAGGCGCTGGAGTGCTTCCGCGGCTATGCCCACCTGCTGGCGGTCGACGACTTGGCGCGGCTCTTGCCGGCGGCCCCCTAGCCGAGCCGGCAGCCCAGCTGGATCCGGCCGGTGTCGAGCAGCCGGCCCAGCCGGATGGCGGTGGCTTCCTCCACCCGGTTGAACTGCTGCTGGTGGCTGGTCACCCACTGCAGTTCGCCCGGGGTGATCACCCCGGTGAGCAGGGCCTCGAGGAAGAGCGTGCCGACGCACAGGTCGCTGCTGCTGGAGGCCTTCGCGCTGGCACGGAACGCGTTCGGGATGGTGCTAGGGGACATCACGTTGGCTCTGGCTTGGGGCAATTCTGGTGGGATCGGCGCTTCCGCCCAGCCCCCGGGGGGCGACTGACACAGTTGCCCTCCGGGGGCTGCAGACCGGGCCGGATCAACTGCGCCGCAACCATCCCGGTGCCCCCGAGAACCAGTCGCCGAGGTCATCGGGGTCACGCCGGGGGCCCGGTTCGGGATCCGCACTGCCCAGATCCAGATCGCGCAGCAGGCGATCCAGGCCATCCAGCGGTGCGCCCTGCTGCTCGCGCCGCGCCCGCCGCAGCCAACCCGCCACGGTGGGATGGCGATCGGCGTGCTTCTGGAGCTCGATCCGTTCCTGGAGGCTCACCGGTTCTCCCGCTGCGATCCGCCGCAGAACCGCGTGGAGCCGAAGCCGTACCTGGGGACTGAGCATGGAGGGGCAGCCGCTGGGCCAAGGGTTCCGAGCCCCCGTCCCGGCAGCGGTGTCGATCCACACCAACCGCCTGTTGTGTCAGGGCTCTCCCATGGGAAAACCTTCCGGCCGCCACGGCGGTACTGACTAGCGTGGATTCCACGGCACCAGCTCCGGCGCGATGCCGCCTCGCTTCTCGCCCCGCTGCTTGCCCCGCGTTCCCCTGGGCACCCTGCCTGCACGGCCCACCCTTCAGCCCGATCCCTTCGCTGCCCTCCGCGTGATCGCTCTCCGATGACCAGCATCGACTGGCTCTGGATCATCCATCCCGCTCTCGCGGTCGTGCTGGTCTATCCCCTGCTCGGCATGGTGCTGCGGCTGGCCCAGCAGACCCGCCAGCGCCGCATCGCCAAGGTGAAGCACCCCCCCAGCGTCGGTACGGACCATGCCGATCTGGGCCGCTGGCTGGCGGCGGCGGTGGTCGGCATCGAGCTGGTCGCCTTCGCGGTGGTGATCGTCACCAAGGTGCCTTCGGCGCTCAGCCCCGGCCGTGCCGCCCTGCTCCTGCTGGTGCTGGCCGGCACCGTGGCCGCCCTGCTGGCCCTCTGGCGCGTCAGGCAGGCGGCCTACCGCGCCGCCTTCGCCCTGCTCTGCTTCGCCGGGGTGCTCGGCCTCGGCCTGCAGCCGGAAGTCTGGCGACTCAGCGACAACCCCCTGGAGCCGGCCTTCTGGCAGTCCCATTTCTGGGGAGGGATGGGGCTGACCGGCCTGATGCTCTTCTCGGTGGCGGCACGGCCTGAGATCCTGCGCCAGCTGCGCTGGCGCAGGCTTCACCTCTCAGCCAACATCCTGGCCGCCCTGATCTTCCTGGCCCAGGGAATCAGCGGGCCCCGGGATCTGCTGGAGATCCCGCTCAGCTGGCAGAAACCCGCGGTCTACGCCTGTGATTTCCAGCGGCAGGTCTGTCCTCCGGCCGCTCCCGTTCCTCCCCCCGGAACCTGATGCGCCTCCCCTGGGCGGTCCTGCTGCTGGCCGTCCTGGCCGGCCGCTATCTGCACTGGCGGGTGACCAGCACCCTGGTGCTCGATGGCGTGCTGACCGGCAGTGTGAGTCTGACGATGCTGGTGGCCGAGGTCTGGCTGCTGGCCCACGGCTTTCTGCAGCTCCTGTTCAGCCTGGCCCCGGATCCCGGCTTGACCGACCGCTGCGCCCATGCCGCCGCACTGCTGGAGCGCCGCTGCCGGCTGCAGCCGGAGCGCCTCCCCGCCGTGGATGTGCTGGTGCCGACCTATGGCGAGCCGCTGGCCGTGGTCGAACGCTGTCTGCGCGGGTGCAACGCCCTCGACTATCCCCTCCTCACCGTCTGGCTGCTGGACGATGGGGCCCGGTCCGAGCTGCGTGAGCTGTGCGCGGAGCTCGGTTGCCGTTACCGCAGCCGGGAGGCCCGGGACCACGCCAAGGCCGGCAACCTCAACCACGCCCTCCCCGGTCTGGGCGGCGAGCTGATCGCCGTGTTCGACGCCGATGTGGTGCCGCTCCCGGGGTTCCTCTCCCGCACGGTGGGCCTCTTCGACGACGATCGGGTGGGCCTGGTGCAGACCCCCCAGACCTACATGAACGCGGATCCGGTGATGCGCAACCTGCGGCTGGAGCGTTGGCTGATGCCCGACGAGGAGAGTTTCTACCGCTGGGTCGAGCCGGTCCGTCAGGGGGTCGGGGCCGTGGTGTGCGCCGGCACCTCCTTCGTGGTGCGGCGAGAGGCCCTGCTGGCGGTGGGCGGTTTCGAGACGGCCACCCCCTCCGAGGACCTGGCCACGGGCATCCGGATCACCGCCGCCGGATGGCGTTGCCTGTTCGTGCCGGAGAAGCTCAGCGCCGGCCTGGCTCCCTTCACCGCCGCCGCCATGGCCCGCCAGCGCTGCCGCTGGGCCAGCGGCACGCTGCAGACCCTGCGCACGCGGGCCAACCCTCTCACCATCCCGGGACTGAATCCCCTCCAGCGGCTGGCCTTCCTGGAGGGGATCCTGCACTGGTTCAATGCCCTGCCCCAGCTGGTGCTCTCCCTGATGCCGCTGAGCATCGGGGTGCTGGGGGTGGCGCCCCTCCAGTTCACCGCCGCCGGTCTGCTGCAGCAGGCCCTGCCGTTCTACGGGGCGCAGCTGCTGCTGGCCCGCTGGTTCAGTGGCCAGGCCCGGACCGCGATCCTGCCCGAGCTCTACCGCTGGATCTTTCTTGTGCCCCTGATCGGGGCCCTGGCGCGCACGACCCTGAACCGGCCGGATCACTTCCATGTCACGCCCAAGGCCCTGGCCACGGGACGGCAGCTGGGCCCCGATCCGCGGCTGCTCCTGCCCCTGCTCACCCTGCTCACCCTGCAGCTGCTGGCCCTGGTGCACCTGCTCGCCCCGAGCCCGGCCACGGCCATGCGCCCCCTGCCGCCCCTGGCGGGCGGTGCCCTGGCGCTGGGGGTGAGCTGGGGGCTGCTCAATGGCCTGCTCCTGCTGCTGGCGATCCGCACCTGCTGGGACCGTCCGCGGCACTCCGACGTGCCCTGGTTCGCGGTGGCCACCGAGGCTGGGGAGGCTGCGCTGATCGCGCGGCTGGCCGATCGAC
>NZ_JBKKKY020000069.1:0-12535 GCF_046613545.2 Aphanothece microscopica RSMan92
CTGGCCTTGGCGGCCGGGCGGGTGCCCTTCCATCTCCACTACTCCAACAAGGGCCGGGACCTCTGCGAGCGGCTGGAGCTGCCCGGCTGTGACCTCGGCGGATTCGACCCCGTCGCCACCGGCGAGGCGATCCTGGCCAGCCGACCCGTGCCCTTCGATGACCAGGCGATCCGCTCCCAGGTGCGCCGCGACTTCAGCTGGTGCATGGACAGACTCGGCCTGGAGGGGATGAACTGACATGCGCGTGCTCCATGTGCTTCCCTCCGGCGGCATGGGCTGGGCCGGCGGAATCCGCCCCACCCTGCGCAGCCTCGCCGATTCCAGCCTGGGCCAGCAGCACAGCTTCGAGGTCACCGGCCAGGACGAACTGAAGTCGACGCTGGCCTCCTGGGCTCCGGAGCTGCTGGTGTGGCACGTTGCCGCCTCCTGGAAGGCCCTGCCTCGCCTGCTGCCCAGGCGCCGTTGCCGTCAGATCCTGTTCGAGCACCACTACTGCCAGGGATTCGAGGAGCACACCGTTCCCTCGAGGCGGCGCTTCCGCGCCATGCTCCGCCTGGCCTACGGCTGCATGGAGCGGGTTGTGGCGGTCTCGAGCGCCCAGGCGGCCTGGATGGGCGCTGCCGGGCTCGTGCCCCCTCCGCGCCTGCGGTTGATCTGCTCCTCCCGGCCCCTGGATGGCTTCCTCTCCCTGCCACCCCCTGGAGCGGTTCCGCCTGGAGCGCCCCTGCGCCTGCTGGCCTACGGGCGTCTCACCCGCCAGAAGGGTTTTGACCTGCTGATCCGGGCGATGGCGCTGCTGCCGCAGGCCCCGCTGCAGCTCCGCCTGGTGGGGGATGGGGAGCAGCGCCGGGAACTCGAGCGCCTGGCCGGCCCTGACGGCCGGATCGAGCTGCTGGGTGCCCGCAACGACATCCCCGAGCTGCTCTCGGCCGCCGATGCCGTGATCATCCCGTCGCGCTGGGAGCCGTGGGGCAACGTGTGCCTCGAGGCCCGGGCCGCCGCCCGACCGGTGATCGTGAGCCCCGTGGATGGGCTCCCCGAGCAGGTCGACGGCTGCGGCCTGCAGGCTGCCGCCGCCAGCGCCGAGGGCCTGGCGGGCGCGCTGCAGCAGCTCCTGGCCAGCACGCCGGAGGAGCGGGCGGCCTGGTCGCGCGGTGCCCGTGACTCGGCGCGGGGTTCCTGGCAGGCCTACCTCGACGGATGGCAGGGCCTGCTGGCGGAGCCCCGATGAGCTGGATCGAGGGCCTTCGGCGTCGCCTTCCCCAGGACCGCTTCGTTCGCAACATCGGCTGGATGGGGCTGGGTGAAATCGGGATCCGTGTCTCCCGGCTGGTGGCCACCGTGCTGCTGGCCCGGCTGCTCACGCCGGAGGACTACGGCCTGGCGGCGATCGTGCTGATGACGACCGAGTTCGTGCGGGTGTTCACCCGCAATGGCATCGGTGACAAGCTCGTGCAGGCCGATGCGGAGGAAATCGCCGAGCTCTGCCAGACCGCCTGGTGCCTCAACTGGTTGATCGGCATCGGCCTGTTTCTGGTTCAGTTGGGCGGCTCTTTTCTGGTGGCCCGTTTCTACGGCAACGGCAGGCTGGTGCTTCCGGTGATCCTGGTGGGCTTCACCTATCTGATCTACCCGCTGGCCATGGTGCAGACGGCGCTGGTGCGCCGCGACAATCGCCTCAAGATCTTCAGCCTCACCAATCTGGCCCAGGTTGTGGCCGACAACATCCTCACCGGGGTGCTGGCGGTGCTGGGCTTCGGCATGTGGGCCATCGTGCTGCCGAAACTGCTGGTGGCGCCGGTGTGGGTGGCGATGATGTTCCGCTACGAATCCTGGCGCCCCCAGCTGGTGTTCACGCTGCACCGCTGGCGCCGGATCCTGGGGTTCGGAAGCCGCATCCTCGGTGTGGAGCTGCTCAACACGTTCCGGGAGAATGTCGACTATCTCCTGATCGGTCGCTTCATCGGCATGCAGGCGCTCGGCGTGTATTACTTCGCCTTCAATGCGGGGTTGGGATTGAGTCTGAGTGTGATCAATGCCCTCGGTCTTTCGCTCTATTCAGACCTCTGCGCCATCCGCTCCGAACCGCGGGCCCTGCGCGAGCGGTTCTCCCAGAACCTGTGGACGATCGCGAAGGTGATCGTGCCGCTCGTGGCCCTGCAGTCCAGCCTGGCGCCGCTCTACGTGCCGCTGGTGTTCGGCCAGAAATGGGTGGTGGCCGGTGCCGTGCCGATTCTGGTGTTGATCTGTCTCTCGGCCCTGTCCCGCCCCTTCGCCAACGCCGCCTCGATGCTGTTTCGCGCCGTGGGGATGCCCCAGGTGGATCTGCTCTGGAACCTCGCGTTCACGGTGGTGCTCACCGGCGCTGTGCTGATCGGCACCCGCTGGGGCGGGCTCGGGGTGGCCGCCGCCGTGGCCCTGGTGCATCTGGGCCTGCAGCCGCTCTACCTGCTGCTGGGTCGTCGTCTGCTGCTGCGGCCGGGGGGAGCGGTCGGTGCCTGACGCCAGCCCCGCCCCTTCCCCCCGGGTGGCCGTGGTGATGCCGATCCACAACGCCGCCCCCTGTCTCCGCGAGACGCTGCGCACCGTTCAGAACCAGACCCTGCCCGACTGGGAGCTGATCGCCATCGATGACGGCTCCAGCGACGACAGTGCCGCCATCGTGGCCGCCGTCACCGCGCAGGACCCCCGCATCCGCCTGCTGCGCCAGCCCAACGCGGGGGTCTCCCGCAGCCGCAACCGCGGTGTGGCCGCCAGCCGGGCACCGCTGATCGCCTTCCTGGACGCCGACGACCTCTGGCACCCGCAGAAGCTGGAGCGGCACCTGGCCCAGTTCACGCGCGATCCGGGCCTGGGCCTCGGCTTTGCCCGGGTGGAATTTCTGACCCCCGAGGGGCGCCCCACGGGGGGGATCGCCTCCCTGCCGCCCCTGCCGCTGACCGCCGCCGGACTGCTGGCCGAGAACCCCACCACCACCACCTCCAACTGGGTGGTGCGTCGGGAGGTGTTCGAGGCGATCGGTGGCTTCGTGGCCGAGATGAGCTATTCGGAGGACCTCGAGTGGCTGGTGCGCCTGGCCAGTGCCGGGCGCTGGAGGATCGAGCCGCTGGACCAGGTGCTCACCTACTACCGCACCAGCACGGCGGGGCTTTCGGCCAGCCTGGAGCGGATGGAGCGGGGCTGGCTGCGCCTGATCGAGCAGGTGCGGGGCTACGCGCCGGATCTGGTGGCGCGGCATTTCGCCGAAGCCCAGGCCGTGCATCTGCGCTACCTGGCCCGACGCTCGCTGCGTCTCTCCGTACCGCCGGCCCAGGGCCGGGATTTCATCGTGCGGGCCCTGAGGTCGGATCCGTGGCGGCTGCTGCGGGAGCCGCGCCGCACCCTGCCCACGGTCGTGGCGGTCTTCGCCCGGCCCCTGCTGGCGCCATGGTGGCCCCGGCCGCGGGGCACCCCCGCCCCACTCTCCCCCGCCCGCACCGTGCCCTCGCCTGTGCTTCCGATCGAACTTCCCGAGCATCCCCTGGTCTCGGTGGTCATGCCCCTGTACAACGCAGCGGCCACCGTGGCGGCCAGTCTGGAATCGGTGCTCGCCCAGACCTACAGCCACCTGGAGATCCTGGTGGTCGACGACGGCTCCACCGATGACGGGGTGGCGATCTGCCGCCGCTACGACGATCCGAGGATCCGGGTGATCCAGCAGCGCAACCGCGGCCTGGCGGGTGCCCGCAACACGGGCATCCGCCAGGCCCGGGGCGCCGTGCTGGGCTTTCTGGACAGTGACGACCTCTGGCTGCCGACCAAGATCGAACGCCACGTGCAGCATCTGCGCGCCCAGCCCGGGGTGGGGGTGAGCTACTCCCGCTCCGCCTTCATCGATGCCGAGGGCAAGCCGCTCGGGATCTACCAGACCCCGGCGCTCCACGGGATCACCCCGGAAGTGATCCTCTGCCGCAATCCGATCAGCAACGGATCCTGCGTGGTGATGCGGCGGGAGGTCCTCGAGGCGATCCGCTTCGAGGCCAACCTCTACGGCAGCGTCGAGAGTTACTGGTTCGATGACAGCTTTCGCCAGTCCGAGGACATCGAGTGCTGGCTGCGGATTGCCCTGACCAGCGGCTGGGGGATCGAGGGCATTCCGGAAGCGCTCACGCAGTACCGGGTGAGCAGCGGTGGCCTCTCAGCCAACATCGACAAGCAGTTCGCCAGCTGGCAGCGGGTGATCGACAAGACAGCCGGCTACGCCCCTGAGCTGATCCGCGCCCACGGGGCCCGCGCCAGGGCCTACCAGCTGCGCTACCTGTCGCGACGGGCGATCCGTGAACGGCAGCCCGCTCTCGGCACCCGGCTGGTGTTGCGGGCCCTGCGGGGCTACCCGCGGCTGTTGCTGGAGGAGCCCTTGCGTACGCTGATCACCCTGGCGGCGGGATTTCTGGGCGTGCTGCTTCCACGGCCGCTGTACCGAGGGCTGGAATCGGTGATGATGCCGATCACGGGCCTCAGCCAGCGCCTGGCGATGCGCACGCCTGCCCGGGCCGAGCGGAGCTGAACGGATGCGACTCCTGCTGGTCTGTTCGTCCGGGGGGCATTTCAAGGGCCTGCTCCAGCTGCGGCGCTTCTGGAGCCAGCACCAGCGGAGCTGGGTGACCTTCGACACCGCCACCACCAGGGCTGCGCTGGAAGGGGAGTCGGTGCGCTGGGCCCACAGCCCCACCAACCGCCATCTGCCCAACCTGCTGCGCAACGGCCTGCTCTCCTGGCGTGAGCTGCGCCGCCAGCGCCCGGATGTGATCCTCAGCACCGGAGCTGGCGTCGCCGTGCCCTTTCTCATCGTGGGCAAGCTGCTGGGCTGCCGCACGGTGTTCGTGGAGTCGATCACCCGCATCGAGAGCCTGAGCCTCTCCGCCCGGCTCGTGCTGCCCTTCCTGGATCGGCTCTTCGTTCACTGGCCCCAGGTGCAGGCCCGCTATCCCCGGGCCGAGCTGATCCGGGCCGAGCAGATCCATGCCGAGCTGATCCCTGCAGAAGGAGGACCCCTGCCATGATCCTGGTGACGGTCGGAACCGAGAAGTTCCCCTTCAACCGCCTGATGGGATGGGTGGAGCTGCTGATCCAGCAGGACCTCCTGGGGGATGAGGAGGTGGTGGTGCAGTACGGCACCTGCACGGTGCTGCCCGGGGGCGCGAAGGTCTACCGCCTGCTGAAGGAGCACGATTTCCAGGATCTGGTGCGGCGGGCCCGCCTGGTGATCGCCCACTGCGGTGAGGGCACGGTGCTGCTGCTCGACGGCATGGAGACCCCGTTCCTGCTGGTGCCCCGCAGCCAGCGCTACCAGGAACACGTGGACGACCACCAGGTGGAACTGGCCCAGGCCCTGGCCTCGATGGGTGTGCCGATCGGCTGGGGGCCCGGCGATCTGGTGCGCTTCCTGGCGCGGCCCAGCCGGGTGTCGATCGGCGATCTCTCGGTGGCCGCCGCCGAGGCGGTCTGCACCCGCCTGGAGCAGCTCTTTCCCGTCCGCCCATGACCAGCCTTCCGGCCAACGGCTCCGCAGCCCCGACCGGCCCTCATGGGGTCGGGGTCACCTTCCACCGGGGTCTGCTGCTGCTCGGCTTTCCGCGGCGCTTCACCGTGACCGAGGCCGTGGCCTTCCGCCAGGCCCTGGAGGAGCTGCTGGCACGGTTTCCCGACACCCGGCGGCTGGTGCTGGACTTCAGCCGCACCGAGCTGATCGACAGCAGCGGTCTCGGTTCCCTGATCCCCAACCTGAAGCTGGCCCGCCACCACGGCCTTCCCGTGGAGGCCTGGAGTGCCGGGGCGCAGGTGAAGCTGGCCTTCTCGCTGATGGGCCTCGAGCAGGCTCTGCCGCTGCAGGAGGGCACCGAGGGCCTGAACCCGTCCCAGGCGGTGCATGCCAAGGAGCGGCCGGCGATCACCCATCCCTCGGTGCGCTCAAGGCCCAAGCGGGTGCTCGACATCGTGGGGTCCCTGGTGGGTCTGGCGATCACCCTGGTGCTGTTTCCCTTTCTGGCCCTGGCGATCCGGCTCGACAGCCCCGGGCCGATCCTCTTCGGCCAGGTGCGGATGGGATGGATGGGGCGGCGGTTCCGCCTGTGGAAGCTGCGCTCGATGGTGGTCAACGCCGAGGCGCTGCGCTCCACGGTGCGCAACGAGGCCTCGGGGGCCTTCTTCAAGAATGCCAAGGATCCCCGCATCACCCGGGTCGGCCGCTTTCTGCGGCGCACCAGCCTCGATGAGCTGCCCCAGTTCTGGAATGTGCTGATCGGCGACATGAGCCTGGTGGGCACCCGACCGCCCACCCCCGATGAGGTGGACCGCTACGCCGTGCCGAACTGGCAGCGTCTCGATGTGCGCCCGGGGCTCACCGGTGAGTGGCAGGTGAATGGCCGCTCCACCGTGCTGGATTTCGAGGACGTGATCCGCCTCGACCTTCGCTACCAGGAGAACTGGAGCTTCTGGTACGACATCCGGCTGATTTTCAAGACACTGGCGGTGATCTTCAGCAAGCGCTCAGGGGCCAGCTGACGATGGCCGCTGCCGACGCCACCCCCACCAGCCGATCCGCCCGGTTCCCCAGCCGGCTGGAGGAGACCTCGGCGCTGCTCGCCTGGTTTTCCCAGGTCCAGCCCCCTTCCCTCGATCCCCTGATTTGGGTCCAGGCCCAGACCGCCCTGGTCGAGGGCTTCACCAACGCCGTGCGCCATGCCCATGCCCCCCTGGCCAGCCCGCCCGCCATCGAGGTCGACGTGGCGTATGACGCCACAGGGCTGCGGATCCGGATTCGTGACCACGGCCCGTTCTTCGACATCCCGGCGGTCTGGCGGGCCCTGGAGGACACGGCCGATGGCGCAGGTGGAAGCGAACCAGCTGACCCCACGGCCCTGCCGGAGCGCGAGTCCCACTGGGGGCTGATCATGCTGCTGCGGCTGCACCGCCAGCACGGCTGGTCGATCCACTACGACCCGCTGCCGGAGGGGGGCAACGTGCTGGTGCTGCAGAAGCCACTCTGCTGAGGCGGAGCGCACGGGTCGAAGAAGTCGACACCGAACTGCTCGGGCCGGCCGCAGGCCTCCGGGTGGAGCCAGGTCCAGCGGGTCCAGAGCTGCAGGTAGAGCCCGGTGCCGGCGGGCCCGGGGGCGAAGCCGGTGCCGAGGAAGTCGCCCCAGCTCACGGCTGGCCGGCCGGCGTAGGGCGGCAGCGCGCGGGTCCATGACGTGGTGCGCTCACTGTGATGCAGGATCGGCCGGCCGTCGTAGGTGAACACCGGCTCCAGGTGCTCCACGGCCCGGCGCTCGACGGCGAACCACACCTTCTTGCTGGTCTGCAGGTACCAGAAACACCAGGCCCGGCCGGCCACGGGCCGGTCGTGGTGGGTGGTGTAGAGCGCACCGCGGGCACTGGCCCGGGGTGTGCCGTGGCGCTGGAGGGGCGAGCCGACCATGGGCAGAGGCGGGCTGATGCGGGCTGATCCGGAACCCTGGTGCTGCCCCAGTGTGTCGTGTGGTCTCTGCCCTGGCGCGCTCAGCGGCCGCTTCCGGCCCGCCGCTCCACAATGAGGCAGCCGCTACTGCCCTGGCGATGCCCGAGGCCACGATCGAATCGGTCCTGCAGGAAGGCCGGGTCTTCCACCCGCCGGCCGAGCTGGCCGCCTCGGCCCGGATCGGCAGCATGGAGGCCTACCGCGCCCTGGCCGCCGAGGCGGAGAGCGACCCCGAGGCCTTCTGGGGCCGCCTGGCGCGGGAGCATCTCCACTGGTTCGAACCGTTCGACACGGTGCTCGACTGGAGCCAGCCGCCTTTCGCCACCTGGTTCGGCGGCGGCCGCACCAACCTGAGCGTCAACTGCCTCGACCGCCATCTCGACGGCCCGCGGGCCGACAAGACGGCCCTGATCTGGGAGGGGGAGCCGGGCGACACGCGCCGCTTCACCTACCGCGAGCTGCACGCCGCGGTGTGCCGGGCCGCCAATGCCCTCAGGGCGCTGGGCATCGGCAAGGGGGATCTGGTGGCGCTCTACATGCCGATGGTGCCGGAGGCCGCCATCGCCATGCTGGCCTGCGCCCGCATCGGCGCCCCCCACTCGGTGGTGTTCGGCGGCTTCTCGGCCGAGGCACTGCGCGACCGGTTGATCGATGGCCAGGCGAAGCTGGTGATCACCGCCGACGGCGGCTTCCGCAAGGACAAGGCCGTGGCCCTCAAGCCGGCGGTGGATGCGGCCCTGGCCGATGGCGCCGCCCCCAGCGTGGAGCACGTGCTGGTGGTGCGGCGCACGGAGCAGGACTGCGCCATGGCGGAGGGCCGCGATCTGTGGTGGCATGAGCTCGTCGATGGCCAGAGCGCCGACTGCCCGGCCGAGCCGATGGAGAGCGAAGACCGCCTCTTCGTGCTCTACACCTCCGGTTCCACCGGCAAGCCCAAGGGGGTGGTGCACACCACCGCCGGCTACAACCTCTGGGCCCACCTCACCTTCCAGTGGATCTTCGACATCCGGGAGGACGACGTGCACTGGTGCACGGCCGATGTGGGCTGGATCACCGGGCACAGCTACATCGTGTACGGGCCGCTCTCGAACGGTGCCACCACGGTGATGTACGAGGGGGCGCCGCGGCCCTCCAAACCGGGCGCCTTCTGGGAGGTGATCCAGAAGCACCGGGTGAGCATCTTCTACACGGCGCCCACGGCGATCCGGGCCTTCATGAAGAGCGGGCGGGAGGTGCCCGACCAGTACGACATGGGCACCCTGCGGATCCTCGGCACCGTGGGCGAACCGATCAACCCCGAGGCCTGGATGTGGTATCGGGATGTGATCGGCGGCGACCGCTGCCCGGTGGTGGACACCTGGTGGCAGACCGAGACCGGCGGCGTGATGATCAGCCCCCTGCCCGGGGCCACCCCCACCAAGCCGGGCTCCTGCACCCTGCCGCTGCCCGGCATCGCCGCGGACATCGTGGATCTGGAGGGCCGCTCCCAGCCCGCTGATGCGGGCGGCTATCTGGCGGTGCGGCGCCCCTGGCCGGGAATGATGCGCACGGTGCACGGCGATCCCGAGCGTTTCCGCAAGAGCTACTGGGAGCACATCCGTCCGGCCGACGGCAGCTGGCTCTACTTCGCCGGCGACGGCGCCCGCCGGGATGCCGACGGCTACTTCTGGGTGATGGGCCGCGTGGATGACGTGATCAACGTGTCGGGGCACCGGCTTGGCACGATGGAGATCGAATCCGCCCTGGTGAGCCATCCGGCGGTGGCGGAGGCCGCCGTGGTGGGCCGGCCCGATGAGCTCAAGGGCGAGGGGATCGTGGCCTTCGTCACCCTGGAGGCGGGCCGCAGTGGCGACGACGCGCTGATGGCGGAGCTGCGCGGCCATGTGGGCCAGGAGATCGGTCCGATCGCCCGGCCGGATGTGATCCGCTTCAGTGATGCCCTGCCCAAGACGCGCAGCGGCAAGATCATGCGCCGGATTCTGAGGGCCCTGGCGGCTGGGGAGGAGGTGAGCGGCGACACCTCCACCCTGGAGGATCGCTCCGTGCTCGATCAGCTGCGCGTGTGACGCCCATGGGCCTCAAGGCGCGGCGGCTGGAGGAGACGCTCGTGAACACCTTCTTCCGGGGCCTGCTGATCGTGGTGCCGGCTTACCTCAGCTTTCTGCTGCTGGTCAAGGCGATGAAGGCCGTCGGCGGGCTGGTGAAGCCGCTGGCACTGGTGGTGCCGGATTCCCTGCCGGTGGAAAAGGTGCTCTCGCTGCTGTTGCTGGCAGCGATCTGCTTGCTGGTGGGGTTCGTGGTGGCCACGCCGGCCGGGCATGCGATCCACCAGCGGTTGGAACGCCGTCTCTATGACCGGATTCCGGGCTACTCGCTGTTCCGCAGCCTGTTTCAGCAGCTGCTGGGCACCAGCGAAGAGAACGTGTGGAAACCGGCCTTCTTCGAGAGCGATGAGGGCCTGCTGCCGGCGTTCGTCATCGAGGAGTTCGCCGATGGACGCTTCACGGTGTTCGTGCCGTCCATCCCGACCCCCTTTGCCGGAGCGGTGCTCGTGGTGGATGCCAGCCGGGTGCACCTCCTCGATGTGCCGTTCACCGAGGCGATGCAGAGCGTGGCGCGCTGGGGCTCCGGCAGCGCGGCCATGGTGAAGGCCTTCGAGCAACGCCATGGCCCGCTGCGGCCCAAGCCGCTGGAGTGATCGGCCTGATCAGGCCAGGGACAGATCGGCGCAGGCGGGAGAGCTACCCCAGTCCGGCCCAGGCGGTGATCTGATCCGCCAGCCGTTCCATCGCCCGCTGCCGCGACGGATCGTCGGCCCACTCCCCCAGCAGCTGGCGCCGCAGCCCGCCGCTGGCCGGCGTGAGGTGATCCCCCGGCAGCTCCACCAGCGTCGAGGCATCCCCCGGCCGCCCCTGCAGCACCCCGATCAGCCGGCGGCTCTGGTCGATGCCATCGCGGCTGAAGCGCACGAGCAGGTTGCGCGGCTGGCGGTAGTTGGCGGCGATCTGCACCAGCGTCTCCTCCGGCGAGGGGCTGAATTCACTGCGGAAGCGGAACTGCTGCCCCAGTTCCGCCAGCAGCGGGATCGAGCGCTCCGCCGAGAAGTTGTTGAAGCTCAGGGCCACCAGCCCATCGCAGCGCCGGCCCCCATCGGGGGCCAGCAGGTGGAGCTTGCAGCCCAGGCTGTGGCCCAGCCGCAGCAGGGGAGGCCTGCCCTGGCCCGGGGCGGCGGCCATCGGCGGGTCGCCCTCGCGCAGCTGGCGGAACAGCCGCCAGGCGCTGTTCGCCTGGGCCTGGTGGTCGAAACCCGGCACGTAGCTCCAGGCATGCACCCGCCACTGCCGTGCCGCGAGGGCCTCGAGCAAGCGCCGGTAGCTCAGCTGGGGGGTGGCGGCCAGGTAGCTGCCGCCGATGAACTCGATCAGGCCGCGGGGCGGGCCCGCCGGCTCCAGCCCCCAGAGCTCCCCCTGCTGCCGCCACCGCATCATCGCCGCGTGCCCCGTCTGCCGCCGATCGGTCCGGCCTCAGCTCCCCTGGAGGCGCTGCAGCGCCGCGATGGCCTCGCGCCGGTGGGCCGGACCGTCGAGCAGGTTGTTGAACACGTGGCGGATCACCCCCTCCCCGTCGATCACGTAGGTCACCCGGCCGGGGAGCAGGCCCAGCACCCCCGGCACCCCGAAGGCCTTGCGCAGGCCATTGCCCCGGTCCACCAGCAGCGGATAGGGCAGGTTGTGGCGCTGGGCAAAGCGCTGGTGGCTGGCGGCGTCGTCGCCGCTCACCCCCCAGACCTCCGCCCCGAGCCCTTGCAGGTCGGCGTAGCTGTCGCGGAAGGCGCAGGCCTCCATCGTGCAGCCGGGGGTGTCGTCCTTGGGATAGAAGAACAGCACCAGCGCCTTGCCGCCCAGGCTGTCGCTGCGCCGTTCGGTGCCGTTCTGGTCGGTGAGGGCGATCAGGGGTGCGCGGTCGCCGGCGGCCAGGCCCATCACTGTGCAGCAAAGTGGCCACGACCCTAGGCAGCGGCGCCGGCGATGGACGCCTCCGCCCGGGGCTGGGACCATGGGTGCAGCTGCAAGGGCCCAGTCCGTGACCGGCGCGACTCCGGAGCAACCTGACCTCTGGCAGCAGACCGATCTGCTGGCCCCTGCGCCGCCGCCACCGGCCAGGCTCTCATCGGCCCCCCGCCCCTCCGCGATCCCGGCGGCGCCCCGGGCGGGCGAGCCGGGCCCGCCCCGCACCCTGCTGATCCTCGACACCGAGACCACCGGCCTCGACCCTGCCAGTGACCACTGCATCGAAGTGGGCGCCATCCTGTTCCACGTGCCCGCCCGGGCCGTGCTCAGCCAGGTGTCGTTCCTGCTGCCCGCCCCAGCCAATCCGGCCGAACCGATCAACGGCATCCCCGCCGGGGTGACCCAGCTCCCCCAGCCGTGGCGGCAGGGTCTGGCCTGCTTCGTCGCCATGCTGGAGCATGCCGACGCCGTGCTGGCCCACAACGCCGGCTTCGATCGCCAGTGGTTCGGGCACGGCGAGCTGCCGGCCATCGAACGCCCCTGGATCTGCTCGATGGAGGACATCCGCTGGCCGGCGGAGCGCCAGCTGCGCCCCTGCCCCTCGGTGCGGGATCTCGCCCTGGCCTATGGCGTGCCCGTCTGGGCCGCCCACCGGGCCCTCACCGACTGCATCTACCTGGCCCAGGTGCTGGAGCGCTGCGACGACCTCGAGGCCCTGCTCACGGCCGCCCTCGAACCCCGGGCCCTGTTCCGCGCCCAGCTCTCCTATGCCGAGCGGCACCAGGCCAAGGCGGCGGGCTTCCGCTGGAACGATCCGGTGCGCGGGGCCTGGACCCGCCGGCTGAGCGAGCGGGAAGCCCGTGCCCTGCCCTTCCCGGTGCAGCGGGTGGAGTCCGAAACCCAGGCCGCCTGAGCCCTCGGGCAGGCTTACCTGCCAACCGATTTCCTTCCATTGGTTGAAGGCCAGCGGTGGCTTCGGCTCCCCCCCGCCGCAGGTCGCACCACCCTGAAGGGAACCGAGGCCGTG
>NZ_JBKKKY020000070.1:0-12266 GCF_046613545.2 Aphanothece microscopica RSMan92
CAAACCATGGGTTCATGGCCCTCCAGCGTCGCCACTCGTCGAAGGTCCTAAAACTGTAGACGCCAATCTCAAGTGAGGGATCAAACGTTTCTGATTGGATTAGCACAAAAACCCTCAAGGAAGTGATAAATGCGAATAACCGAAGGCCTTGAAGTCTTCAGCATAATAATCATTGATCTTCTCTACAAGGGCATCAGACAATCCAAAGCCTTCAAAAGGAAGGCTTTCAGATATGTTGGCGCAGGGAAGCGTAGCTGGAAGGAGGCTGGCATCGGCCCCACGCAGTATCAGTTCATGCCGAAGTATCTTGATCGCCTTGGCCGCATCCTCAATCCGGAAACAGTGCATGCTGGATGAAGGTTTTCCATCGACCATGATCCAATTGCATTGCGGCAGGAACATATTACTGGGACCAGGATAATGCATGAATATCTCCGACGCCACGAATTCTCGGAAGTCAGCAAAAGACTTTAGCAAGCGGAGCAACTCAGGATTGTAACTTTCCCATTTGCGAAGGAAAGAGAAGATCGATGAAAGACGCGCATATGGGTTGCGCACAAAGGTGAAGACGAACATCTCCCTAGGTGCGCGAGTCATGTTTATAACCCTCTGAGCATCTGCAAGCGTCGAATGCTTTTCTAGCCCATGGCGCTGGATGTAAGCGGCTTGGATTTGCTCTCCAAAAAGGGTGCCGCCAATTTCAAGATCCAGCGGGCCATTGAGTGGTGAGAGGTATTGCATCAAACTAGTCCCGGCCGACTTCGGGATATGAATAAATGCAAAGCCGATCGACTGGTTAATTATCATACCTAAATAGGCTTCGGCATCTGTGGGCAGATTGCCCTCCTATAATGATAGCCTGGCCTGATTCTTGGGAGCCACGCCCGAGTGAATGAGCCCTCGGCGGGCCAGCCTGGGGGCATCCTGGCGAGTGGGGTCATTCCCGAGACGAGACCATGCCCATCTCTGGTTCTGCCACCAGTGAGCTGGCTTGACTGCTTGGCAGAGGTACTGCTGGGGAGTTGATCCCTGAATTGATGCGCCAAGGCTTTAGGAGACTACTGAAAAACTCCCCATGCTCCTGCTCGCGGCACGCGGAAAACCAAGGGAGGAGCGATTTCAACTCGGCCAGGCATTTTGTGAACCTGCGCTTCAGGTGCCAGAACTGTCTGATTCTCAGGATCTCACGCAGGCAACTTGGGCCTGTACAGAGTTTTTCAGCGGCCACTTAGGTGGTTCTCCGGTGGTTTTCCGGCAGCCACTCCACCGGTGAATGCGGCCGCAGTAGGGGCTGCTCGGGGTTCCAAGGACAGAAAGACTTGGGCTTGAGAATGCCCCATCGTCACGCCCAGAACCATTGTAATAACTAGGAACTGGGCGGATTCTGGGGCGTCTAGGCGGTCGCGGCCAGCCGAGGGAGCAAGTTATCGAGAGATAGGAACCGCCTTGCATTCCCAAAGATTAATGCCGAAGCAGAATGTCAGGAATCGCTGAACAGCCTAGGGCTTGAAGGGGTGAAAGCTGGGCGCAGCAAATGAAATAGTTGATTGCGACGCTGAATCCGCTCCTCCGGATCCGCCACCGTGCGGTTCACCTCCAGCAGGGCCTTCAGCACCGGCTCGCTCATCGAGATGTTGGTCCACGGCATCTTGTCGGGCAGTTCTTCCTGATGGGCCCCAGCAGCCATCAACACACGCTGCACCAGATTCTCGGCGGGCTCGTAGGACAGCACATCCACAGCCGTGACGGCAGACCGCAGCTCCGCCTGGATCGGCTCGAAACGCAGGCTGGTGGCCTCCTCCGACAGCCACGCATCGGGGCTGCGGGTTTCGCCCACATAGGGATCCTTCACGGCCTGGTTGTAGAGGGAAGCCGCCCGGCTGAGCAGATCGCGCTCCACGAGCAGCGCCCGGATTCCATCCGGGTCGGCCAGGCCATGCCCCACCAACCACTCCACCAGCCTTGCGGCGCAACCGGTGCTGAGAAACTCGCTGCTGATCAGGAACGCCTGTTGCTGCACATCGGCCAGCTCGCGCTGCAGCTGCTCCAGCAGATCGGCCGCATCCAGCACCTCAGCATCTCCTCGCCTCAGCTCCGGCACCAGGCTAAACACCAGGTTGTGGTGGGAACCATCAGGCCATTGGCCAGTCTTCGGATAGTGAAAGGCGGAAAACACATGATCGCGCAGCACCGCCTGGATCGAACTGGTGCCCGTCTTGTGCGGACCCGCATGCAGGATCAGTCGGCGGGGCTTCATCCAGCCACCACAGCCTCCCGATCCACCAGCCCCACCGTCTCCTTCTCGCTCGACGGCACCAGCACGCGGAAGCGGGCCTTCCAGCTCGGCCAGTCGGCCAGGATCGCGGCGGCCCTGCTGCTGCCTGTGTGCTCCAGATGGGCCTCCAGCAGGGGCTTGAGCAGCCCTTCCTGCTCCGGTGTGGTGAGCTCGCACAGGGCCACCGTCTCGGGATTGAGGCGATCGGCCAGGTTGCCCGCCTCATCGAGCAGGAAGGCCACGCCGCCGGTCATGCCGGCCGCCACGTTGCGGCCTGTGGAGCCCAGCACCACCACCACGCCACCGGTCATGTACTCGCAGCAGTGATCACCGGCACCCTCCACCACGGTGCGGGCGCCGCTGTTGCGCACCGCGAAGCGCTCGCCGGCGCGGCCGAGGGCGAACAGCTCACCACCGGTCGCCCCGTACAGGCAGGTGTTGCCGAGGATCACCTGGCTGCCGGGATCATGGCCACCGGCCGGCGGCACCACGGTGATGCGACCGCCGTTGATGCCCTTGCCCACGTAGTCGTTGGCGTCACCCACCAGCCGCACGTTCATCCCCTGGAGCAGGAAGGCGCCGAAACTCTGGCCGGCGGCCCCTTCGAAGCTGAGGTCCAGCTGGCCCTGGAAACCGGTGTTGCCATGCCGGGCCGCGATCTCGCCGGAGATCCGCGCGCCCACGCTGCGGTCGGTGTTGAGGATCGGCACCGTGCGGGCCAGGCAGCCGTGCGCCTCGATGGCCGCCATCAGGTCGGCATCGGCCAGCAGCTGATCCTCGAGCACCACGCCGTTGCTGTGGGCCTGGGCCTCATGCTGGAGCCAGCTGCGGTCCGCCGCCGCGGGGATCGGGTCGATCAGGCAGGAGAGATCGAGCGTTGGGGTCTTGGCGAGGGGCACCGAGCGGGGACGCAGCAGCTCGGTGCGACCGATCAGCTGATCGAGCCGGGCCACCCCCAGCACGCTCAGCAGCTGCCGCACTTCCTCGGCCACGAACAGGAAGAAGTTCACCACATGCTCGGGAATCCCGGTGAAGCGCTTGCGCAGGGCCTCCTTCTGGGTGGCGACCCCGACCGGGCAGTTGTTGGTGTGACAGACCCGGGCCATGATGCAGCCCTCGGCGATCATCGCCACCGAGCCGAAGCCGTATTCCTCGGCGCCGAGCAGGGCGGCGATGATCACGTCCCAGCCGGTCTTGAGGCCGCCGTCGGCCCGCAGCAGCACCCGGTGGCGCAGGCCGTTGTCCAGCAGGGACCGGTGCACCTCGGTGAGGCCGAGCTCCCAGGGGGTGCCGGCGTGCTTGATCGAGCTCAGCGGTGAGGCGCCGGTGCCGCCGTCGTGCCCGGAGATCTGGATCACGTCGGCATTGGCCTTGGCCACCCCCGCCGCGATCGTGCCGATGCCGATCTCGGCCACCAACTTCACGCTCACCTTGGCGGCGGGATGCACCTGGTGCAGGTCGTGAATCAGCTGGGCCAGGTCCTCGATCGAATAGATGTCGTGGTGCGGCGGCGGCGAGATCAGGGCCACGCCGGCCTTGCTGTTGCGCAGCCAGGCGATGTACGGATCCACCTTCGGGCCGGGCAGCTGGCCGCCCTCGCCGGGCTTGGCCCCCTGGGCCACCTTGATCTCCAGCTGCTTGCCGCTGCGCAGGTATTCGGGCGTCACCCCGAAGCGCCCCGAGGCGATCTGCTTGATGGCGGAGCAGGCGGTGTCACCATTGCGAAGGCCGCCGATGGTGGGCAGGGTGGCGGAACGGCCCTCTCCATCCACATCGTTGAGCACGTGGAATCGGGCCGGATCCTCGCCGCCCTCGCCGCTGTTGCTCTTGCCGCCGATGCGGTTCATCGCCACGGCCAGCACCTCGTGGGCCTCACGGGAGAGGGCCCCCAGGCTCATGCCGCCCGTGCAGAACCGGCTGCAGATGCTCTCCACGCTCTCCACCTGATCCAGCGGCAGGGGCGTGGCGGCGGGGGTGAGCTCGAGCAGATCCCGCAGCGCCGTGACCGGGCGGTTCTCGAGCAGGGTCTTGTAGGTGGCGAAATGGTCGTAGCCGGGGCCGGCCGCGACGGCGGCATGGAGGGCCTTGGCCATCTCCGGGCTGTTGAGGTGGAACTCGCCGCCGGTGCGGTACTGCACGAAGCCCATGAACTCGAGCTTGGTGCGGTTCAGTTCGGGGAAGGCCTTGGCGTGGAAACTGAGCGTTTCGCTGGCCAGATCGGCCAGGCTCAGCCCCGCCACCCGGCTGGTGGTGCCCCGGAAGGCCAGCGCGATCAGGTCGGCGCCGATGCCGATCGCCTCGAAGATCTGGGCGCCGTGGTAACTGGCCAGCAGCGAAATCCCGATCTTGGAGAGGATCTTGCGCAGGCCGTCCTCCAGGGCCTTGCGCACATTGGCCTGCACCAGCTCCGGCGTGAGGGGCGGCAGCTTGCCCCGCTCGATCAGCGACTGGGTCTTGGGCTGGGCCAGCCAGTGGCGGGTGGTCTCCCAGGTGAGCCAGGGACAGACCGCACTGGCGCCGTAGCCGATCAGACAGGCCAGGTGGTGGGTGCTCCAGCACTGGGCCGTGTCCACCACCAGGGAGGTCTGCAGCCGCAGCCCGAGGTTCAGCAGGTGATGGTGCACCGCTCCCACGGCCAGCAGGGGCGGGATGTAGGTGGTGGTGGCGTTGATGCCCCGGTCGGAGAGCACCAGAATCTGGCTGCCTGCGCGCACCGCGGCCTCGGCGTCGCTGCGCAGCCGGGTGATGGCCGCCTCCAGATCGCCTGGCCCCGCGGCGATCGCCACCAGCGTCGACAGTGTGGTGGTGGACAGGCCCTGGCGACCGACCGCCTCCAGCTCCGCCTCATTGAGGATCGGGCTGCTCAGATGCAGCACCGCCGCCGAGGCGGGCTCGGGCCGCAGCGGCGAGCCGCGCTTGCCCAGATGCATCTCCAGGCTCATCACGAGCTTTTCCCGCAGCGGATCGATCGGTGGATTGGTGACCTGGGCGAACCGCTGCTTGAAGTAGTCGTAGAGGAGGTGCGGCTTGGAGGAGAGCACCGCCAGGGGGATGTCGTCCCCCATGCAGTAGGTGGGTTCCTTGGCCGCCCCGGCCATGTCCTCGATCACCAGATCGAAGTCCTCGGCCGTGAAGCCGAAGGCCGTCTGCTGCTGGAGCAGCTCGAGGTCTCCGAGCTGGCGCTCCTGCGTCCAGGGCTGGCTGCCCAGGCTGCGGCGGTGTTCGGCCAGCCAGGCCCCGTAGGGATGGCGCGAGGCCACCTCCTGCTTGACATCCCAGTTGTGCAGCAGGCGGCCGTTCTCGAGATCCACGGCGAGCATCTGGCCGGGACCGAGCCGCCCCTTCTCGAGGATGAGACTCTCCTCGAGTTCCACCACCCCCGTTTCCGAACCCATCACCACGAAGCCATCGCTGGTGATGCAGTAACGGGCCGGGCGCAGGCCGTTGCGGTCCAGGGTCGCGCCGACGCTGCGGCCATCGGCGAACACCAGCAGCGCCGGACCGTCCCAGGGCTCCTGGGTGCAGGCGGAGTACTCGTAGAAGGCCTGGATCTCGGGCCTCTCGGCCAGGTCGGGCTGGTCACGGAAGGCCTCCGGAACCAGGGTAAGCAGGCTTTCGGTGATCGGCCGGCCGCTGCGCACCAGCAGCTCGAGCGTGGCGTCCAGGTTGGCCGAGTCACTGAAGGCCGGATTCACCACCGGGCGCAGGTCGCTGGCGGCTTCCCCCCACACGGCTTCGAGGTTGACCTCGGCGGCCCGGGCCCAGTTGATGTTGCCCAGCAGGGTGTTGATCTCGCCGTTGTGACCCAGCAGGCGCATCGGCTGGGCCAGGGGCCAGCGCGGCAGGGTGTTGGTGCTGAAGCGGCGGTGGTAGACCGCGAAGCTCACCGCGAAACGCTCATCGCGCAGGTCGGCGTAGAAGGCGGCGAGCACCTCCGAGCGCACCATGCCCTTGTAGACGACCGTGCGGTTGCTCAGCGAGGCGAAGTAGAGGTCGGTGGGACCGGGCCCCCACAGGTCGCGGGCCCGGTCGCCGCAGCGGCGGCGCAGGCGGAACAGCAGCCCCTCCAGGGCATCGCCATCCCCATCGGCCCCGAGCAGCCACTGCTCGATGCATGGGGCCGTGGAGCGGGCCATCGGGCCGAGCACGGCCGGGTCCACGGGCACCGTGCGCCACCCCAGCGGGCGCAGCCCGAGGTTGAGGGCCTCCTCGTCGCAGAAGCGACGGGCCGCCTCCCGGCGCTCCGGGTCGGGAGGCAGAAAGACCATGCCCAGCCCGCGGGGGGCGTCACCGGCAGCTGCGGCCGCGGGCCAGACCGCCTCGAGATAGCCCCAGGGAATGCCGCAGAGCACGCCGGCGCCGTCGCCGGAGTCACCGTCGCCGCCGCAGCCGCCGCGATGCTCCATGCAGCCCAGTCCCCGCAGGGACTGCTGCAGCACCCAGTGGCTGGCCTCCCCCTTCAGCGAGGCCAGAAAGCCGACCCCGCAGGCGTCCTTCTCGCCCGCCACGGCAGCCGGCGCGGGGCTGTCGCAATGGGGCCAAACGGGGCGGGTCGGTCGTGGCATAGCCCGATGGTTTCCGGCGATGGTGGTCTGGCAGGCCGGTTCGGTGGCAAACCGGTGGTGCAGAGCCGCGAAGCAGCGTCACCAGGGACAGCTGCAGCCGCAGAACCTCCAATCCTAGAGATCGGGATTCCCTGGGGGTACCGCTAGCGTCAGCGCGCACGCACTGGCGGGATGGCCTTCGTGAGAACGTCCGCCCCCACAACCCTGCCGCGCCGCACTGGGCGGCGGGTGGCGGCCCTGCTGCCGGCAGCCCTCCTGCCAGCCGCCCTGCTCGGCCTGGCGCTGGAGACCGGGGCCTCGGCAGCCCCGCGGCTGCCGCTGCCGGCACCGCCACCGCCTCCACCGGCCGTGCCGGCCCCCAGGACCACGGGCGGCTCGGACCAGGGCAGCTACCACCAGGGCGACCGGATCGTGATCAACGGCCAGAGCCAGCAGGCCCTGTGGCGGTGGCTGGGCCCGCTCGGGAGCCGCCCACGGGAACTGTGGCTGCCGCTCGAGGTCCTGCAGAACCAGCTGGGCGTGAGCAGCCGCAGCCGACCGGACGGCAGCCTCGACCTGGAATGGTTCGGCCGGCCCCTGCTGGTTCCGCCGAACCGCCAGCGCAGCCTTGACGACGAGGTGGCCCTCGATGCCCTGCCGCTGCTGGAGGCCGTCGGGGTGGGCCTTCAGCCCAGCGAACGCAGCCTCAGCCTCACCCTGCCCGAAGCCCGGCTGCTGGGGGTGCGGAGCGCAGCCCAGCCCGCGGCCCAGCGGGTGGTGCTCGATCTCGCGGCACCGGCTCTGGTGCGGAGCAGCGGCTCCGCACTCGTGCTCAACCTCGACGCCAGGCCCGATCAGCTCGCCCAGCTGACCAGCCTGGGGCTGGTCGTGAGCCGGGATCCGGCTGGGCTGGCGCTGCGCCCGCGCAGCGGCCCGGTCAGCCGGATGTTCACGCTGGGGGAGCCCAACCGGGTGGTGATCGACATCCCCGGAGGGGGTGCGACCACCGGACCCAGCGCCGAACCCGGGCCGATCGACCCGGCCGTTCAGGCCCTGATCGGGCGCACCCTCCGCTGGGACCGGCTGACCCGCCAGGGGGTGCGCATCAACGCGGTGCGGATGGATCCCCGCACCGCCCCCCTGCAGCTGCGGCCGCTGGTGCGCCCGGGGGGCATGGAAGGGCTCAACTCCCTGGTGCAGCTGGCCGCCCAGACGAACGCCCGGGTGGCGATCAACGGGGGGTACTTCAACCGGGTGCGGCGTCTCCCCCTCGGCGCCCTCAAGCTGGACGGCCGCTGGATGTCGGGCCCGATCCTCAACCGGGGGGTGGCGGCCTGGAGCGGCCGGGAGCTGCCCCGCTTCGGGCGCCTGAGGCTGGAGGAATGGGTGGCTGGGCCCGACGGTCGGCGCTTCCCGATCGTGGTGAGCAACAGCGGCTACGTGCAGCGGGGCATCAGCCTCTACACCGCGGCCTGGGGGCCGAGCTACCGCGCCCTCAGTGGCTCGGAGACGGCCCTGGTGGTGGAGGCGGACGGCCAGGTGAGCCGTGGCTTCGGCAGCCTGGAGCTGGAGCGCGGGGTGCCCCTGGGCGCCGGCCAGACCCTGCTGGTGGGGCGTGGCGGCGTGCAGCTCCCCTGGCCCAGCGGCAGCCGCCTGCAGCTCACCAGCCGCCCCAGCGACCCCCTCGGCCAGGAACTCCAGGTGATCGGCGGCGGGCCCCTGCTGCTTCAGAACGGCCGCATCGCCCTCAACGGCAGCGCCGAGAACTTCAGCGCCAGTTTCCTGCGGCAGGGTGCCCCCCGCACGGTGCTCGGCAGCGATGGCCGTGAGGTGTGGCTGATCACCCTGGAGGGCACCACGGACAGCGGCCCGACGCTCTCCCAGACGGCCCAGCTGCTGCTGCAGCTGGGGCTGCGGGATGCGCTGAACCTCGACGGTGGCAGCTCCACCGGGCTGGTGCTGGGAGGCAGCCATCAGGTCAAGGGGCGCGGCGTGGCCGGCTCCGTGCACAACGGGGTCGGACTGGTGCCCTGAGGCACTGCCAGAGTGGAGGTCCTTCGTGATGGCCCACCCCCGATGCCCAAGGGCCAGAGCCTGCGCCTGACGGCGGCAGCTGCAGCGGAACTGGGTCGCCAGGCGGCCGTGGCCGGCACCCCCGGGCTGGTTCATCTCGAGCTGGTGGAAGGGGGCTGCGAGCAGTGGACGATCCGGGTGCGGCCCGGGCACCTGGCGGGCCAGCCCATGGCCCGGGCCGACGGCATCACCCTCTACGCGCCCGCCGGGCAGCAGGAGCTGCTCCATGGCCTGACCCTCGACTACCGCGGCGACCTCAGTGGCGGAGGCTTCCTGGTGCGGGCCTCCGAAGGGGTCGTGAGCTGTGCCTGCGGCGCCGCCTTCAGCCGAGGCCGGGGTGGTCGGCAGGCGACCCAGTAAGGTGGCGGATTGTCGAAATCGGTCGGACGTCCGACCTGTGCTCTCCGGCCCTCGATGCCCACTATCCAGCAGCTGATCCGAACTGAACGGCAACGTCTGACACGCAAGACGAAGTCGCCCGCCCTGCGCGCCTGCCCCGAACGCCGAGGGGTGTGCACCCGGGTGTACACCTCCACCCCGAAGAAGCCCAACTCGGCGCTGCGGAAGGTGGCCCGTGTGCGGCTGACCTCCGGCTTCGAGGTGACCGCCTACATCCCCGGCATCGGCCACAACCTCCAGGAGCACTCGGTGGTGCTGATCCGCGGCGGACGGGTGAAGGACCTGCCCGGTGTCCGCTATCACATCATCCGCGGCACCCTCGACACCGCCGGTGTCAAGGACCGTCGCCAGGCTCGCTCCAAGTACGGCGCCAAGACCCCCAAGGCCTGATCGCACCGGGCTGAGGACGCTGTCCCGGCCCTTCCCGGTCTGCCGTCCCGATGCCAAGGGGCCCTTACCTTCCCAAGAACCTCGCAACCACCATGTCCCGCCGCAACGCTGCTGAGAAGCGTCCGATCCTTCCTGATCCGCAGTTCAACAGCCGCCTCGCCTCGATGATCGTGGCCCGGCTGATGAAGCACGGCAAGAAGTCCACCGCCCAGCGCATCCTTTCGGACGCCTTTGCCCTCATCAACGAGCGCACCGGCTCCGACCCGCTGGAGCTCTTCGAGACGGCGGTCCGCAATGCGACCCCGCTGGTGGAAGTGCGGGCCCGCCGCGTCGGTGGTGCCACCTACCAGGTCCCGATGGAAGTCCGCCAGGAGCGCGGCACGGCCATGGCCCTGCGTTGGCTGGTGAACTTCTCCCGCGCCCGCAACGGCCGCAGCATGGCCCAGAAACTGGCTGGCGAACTCATGGATGCCGCCAACGAGGCCGGCAGCGCGGTTCGCAAACGGGAGGAGACCCACAAGATGGCTGAAGCCAACAAGGCATTCGCCCACTACCGCTACTGAGCCCGGCGGCTCAGGTCACCTGCAGGCCCATCTGTAGAGTGACGTCCGTTTTTTTGTAGACCTTTCGGAGACATCCCCCGTGGCCCGCGCCTTTCCACTGGAACGCGTCAGAAATATCGGCATCGCCGCCCATATCGACGCGGGTAAAACCACCACGACCGAACGCATCCTCTTTTATTCCGGCGTGGTTCACAAGATCGGCGAGGTGCACGACGGCGCCGCCGTCACCGACTGGATGGCCCAGGAACGGGAGCGTGGGATCACGATCACCGCGGCCGCCATCTCCACGAGCTGGAAGGATCATCGGATCAACATCATCGACACCCCCGGGCACGTCGACTTCACCATTGAAGTGGAGCGCTCGATGCGGGTGCTCGATGGTGTGATTGCGGTGTTCTGTGCCGTGGGCGGCGTTCAACCCCAGTCGGAGACCGTCTGGCGCCAGGCCGATCGGTACAAGGTGCCCCGCATGGTGTTCGTCAACAAGATGGACCGAACCGGGGCTGATTTCCTCAAGGTCTACGGCCAGATCAAGGATCGCCTCAAGGCGAACGCCGCCCCCATTCAGCTGCCGATCGGCGCCGAGGGTGAGCTGAGCGGGATCGTCGATCTGGTCAAGAACCGGGCCTTCATCTACAAGGATGAGCTCGGCAAGGACATCGAGGAGACCGAGATTCCCGCCTCCATGGCTGAGGAGGCCGCCGAATGGCGCAACAAGCTGATGGAATCGGTGGCCGAAACCGATGAGGACCTGGTGGAGGTCTTCCTCGAAACCGGCGAACTGAGCGAAGAGCAGCTCCGCAACGGCATCCGCACCGGCGTGCTCAAGCACGGTCTGGTGCCGATGCTCTGTGGCTCTGCCTTCAAGAACAAGGGGGTGCAGCTGCTGCTCGATGCGGTGGTGGACTATCTCCCGGCCCCGGTGGATGTGCCCCCGATTCAGGGTCTCCTGCCGGATGGCAGCGAGGCCATGCGGCCCGCCGAGGACAACGCCCCCTTCAGTGCCCTGGCCTTCAAGGTGATGGCCGATCCCTTCGGCAAGCTCACCTTCGTGCGCATCTACTCGGGTGTGCTCCAGAAGGGCAGCTATGTCCTCAATTCCACCAAGGACAAGAAGGAACGGATCTCCCGCCTGATCGTGCTCAAGGCGGACGACCGCGAGGAAGTCGACGAACTGCGTGCCGGCGACCTCGGCGCTGTGCTCGGCCTCAAGGACACCACCACCGGGGACACCCTCTGTGTCGATTCGGATCCCATCATCCTGGAATCGCTCTACATCCCCGAGCCCGTGATCTCGGTGGCCGTCGAGCCGAAGACCAAGGGCGACATGGACAAGCTGTCCAAGGCACTCCAGTCACTCTCCGAGGAAGATCCCACCTTCCGGGTCTCCACCGATCCGGAAACCAACCAGACCGTGATCGCAGGGATGGGTGAGCTTCACCTTGAGATCCTTGTCGACCGCATGCTCCGCGAGTTCAAGGTTGAAGCCAACATCGGCGCTCCGCAGGTGTCCTACCGCGAGACCATCCGCGCCAGCGCCAAAGGCGAGGGTAAATTCGCCCGTCAGACCGGTGGCAAAGGGCAGTACGGCCATGTGGTGATCGAGATGGAGCCCGGTGAGCCGGGTTCAGGGTTCGAATTCGTCAACAAGATCGTTGGCGGTGTCGTACCCAAGGAGTACATCGGTCCTGCCGAAGCCGGCATGAAGGAGACCTGCGAATCCGGCGTGATCGCGGGTTATCCGATGATCGATGTCCGGGTCACCATGGTCGACGGCTCTTACCACGACGTCGACTCTTCGGAGATGGCGTTCAAGATCGCCGGCTCCATGGCCTTCAAGGACGGCGTCAAGAAGTGCAATCCCGTACTGCTTGAGCCGATGATGAAGGTCGAAGTCGAGATCCCCGAGGATTTCCTCGGTTCGGTGATCGGCGACCTTTCCTCGCGCCGCGGTCAGGTCGAGGGCCAGTCCATCGACGATGGGCAGTCCAAGGTCCAGGCCAAGGTGCCTCTGGCCGAGAT
>NZ_JBKKKY020000071.1:0-12065 GCF_046613545.2 Aphanothece microscopica RSMan92
AGCGATCCGGCCCAAGATCAACCAACAGCTGCACTCGCTGCGGCTGCCTGATCACCACGCTGCGATCAGATCACAGGCCTCGGGATTTACACCACTCCAAGGGACGCGACCAGAAGTTTCCCTCGGCCAGCTCCTTGAGCATCGCTTTATCGAGCTCAGCGTCAGCGAGTAATCGCTTGAGCCGGTTGTTCTCCTGTTCCAGCTCCTTGAGGCGCTTGGCCTCGGTGGCCTTCATGCCACCGTAAAGCTGCTGCCAGCGGTGGTACGTGGGAGCCGACACCTCCAGGGTCCTGCACACGTCAGCGACGGTCTGGCCCTGGTTGAGGAGCTGCTCAGCGGTGCGCAGCTTGCGGATGATCTGCTCGGGGGTGTGGCGCTTGCGTTTCATGGGGCTTCTCCTGGCCAAGTCTGGCCGGTAGGCAGGGCTGATTCAAAGTTTCAGCACGGGTTCAGCTCAGGCTGGTACTGCGCCATCGCCAACAGCGCTGTGATGTCGTGCATCACCGCCTGCATTCCAGCGCGGATTGACTGAAAACCTGCGAGGCGTAAGAGGTTCATCGCTGCAGGTCGCAGCGCCGCCATCACTCCGGCGCCATTGCCCCGGTAGCGGTGGCCATCCTCATGGAGCTGGGTGTCCCGGACCCAGTGCCACCCTTCAAGGCTCCAGCGGTCTCGCACAAGTTGCAGCAGGGCTTTTGGGGTAGTCCGCAGGCTGGTGAGAAAGAAGTGATGCTGCAGGAAAGGTTTGCCATGTCGGGTGCCCTCCGCGAGCACCTCCACGATCCAGCTGGTGCCGATCCAGGCCTCGAAGATGTGCTCCGGCGCCTGTTTGGCCCGCAGCGTCCAGGTGATGTCGCGACCATGGCTGATCTCCTGATTCGTTGCCACGAAAGGGATCTGGAGTTTCCCCTGAAACTGGCTACGGATCTGGCGGTGCAGCGTCTTCTGGTTGGCTTTAACGCTCAGGAGGAAGTCGGCCCCCTGCTCTGTGAGCTGCCGAAAAACGGTTTCTGGGTGTGGAGAGCGTCCGCCTGGATCAGCACACCCTCGAGATCCAGCTCACCGAGCAGTTTTTTGAGTACCGCCCGCTCGTGGTTCTGGCCGATGGCGTAGCAGGCCTGGCTGATCGCCACGCCCAGGGCAGCCGAAAACAGGGTCACCTGGGCAATGAAGGCCGACCCGCCACCGGCGGTGGGCTCGATCGATCCTCTCAAGGTCTTGCCGTCGCAGATCAGTTGGTCGAGATCAGCTGCACCACCGTGGATCTGGGCGATCGTCCAGTCACGGATGGCCGCGCACAGTGCCGCCACGTCCACTTGCAGGAAGAAGTAGCGGAACGAGGAATCCGATGGCGGTCGCCTCAGCTCCAGGCTCAGTGCCTCGGTCAACACGCCGTGGTGGCGGATGGCAAAGCGCTCCAGATCCCGCAAGCTCTGGCAGCGGCTCAGGATCCCCAGCACGGCCACCAGCAGCAGATACCAGGCCGGAATCCGCACCCCACGCCGCATCCGGGCGTCCGGGATCGCCTTGAGGAAGCTGATCAGATCGAGATCGGTTGCAGCAGAGGCGCTTTCGGGCACAGGGAGAAGGCCATTCCGCCGACCTCAACCCATGGTCGCAGTCTCGGCAAGGAAACCCTTGGCGGACTTTGAAGCAGCCTGCCTCCCGACGGTGGAGAGGGGCGCCTTGAGGGCCCTGACGATGCGGCGGAGCATGCAGCGCTGGTGCCGTAGATCCACAGCCTGCTGCAGCTGCTGCGGATCGAGCGTCCGCCGCTGGCTGCGGCGAACAGTCCGTCGATCCGCCAGGGCAGTGGGGCCGCCATCACGGAAGCGCGCCAGCCACTTGTAAGCGCTGCACAGGCTGATCCAGGCTTGCGTCGCAAGGGCCTTTAGGGGCACGCCCACATCGAGGTGCCGACGGATCAGACGCTGCCGACTGATCGGCGTCAGTCGGGCCAGTGGGTGGCTATGCATGGGAGGCGAGGTCTTGGGACGGGCGGTGACACCCCGACCCTGGCGACCTCACACCCAATCGTCAGATTCACAACGTGGTGGGACCACACGCCTGGAACGCAGCAGACCAATTAAATGCTACACTTAACAAGAGTGCTGGGCCACTTTTTAGCACCTAATGGATGCACGACGTGCCAAGAAAATGTCCTTCTGCTTCGTTAGCGAGACGGGCCGATCTAATGCCCCCCTGGAGGATCCTTCGGTTCGCTATCGCTGCTATCATCCAGCAGAAGCGCTTCGAGACGAAGGTCATGACTGCACTGTCATCGCGGCTTCTCGGTTCTTCATGGATCCACCACTCTGCCACGATGTCTATGTGTTCCATCGCCCCAATATGGCACGCGAAGGATTTCTTCGTGTTCTAGCCACACTTCGCGAGCATGGGGCGACACTAATCGCTGATTACGATGATTTAATATTTGGTGGAGAGCGACTAGCGCTGGCGTCATCAGCAGTAAAGAACGGAACACTGAGCAATAAACAGGCCATCAAGGCGTTCCAATGTAATCTTGATGGGATGCGTCAGTTTGACAAAGTAACAGTATCTACGGGGCCACTTGTTGATAGAGTACTGGAATTTAATCCATATGCCAAAGTGCTCCAAGCGCCAAATGTAATCCCACCCTCAATCAACTCAATTCACAAAGCCATCGGAACGCCATTCCTCAAGCGTCCTTCCTCTACCATTGGCTATTTCGCAGGAACGCGCAGCCACGACAAAGACTTCCCTATTGTGGAAGAAGCAATATATCGAGTGCTTTGTGAGAACCCCAATTTCAGCCTGCTGGTCGTTGGGCCAGTTTCCATGCCGCGCGGACTGAGCATGTTGCCAAACGTTAGAATCGCGGATGTCGTGGCCTATCAGCACCTGCCTGCGCTGATGTCAAAATGCTCAACAGTTATTGCCCCATTGGAGCATAGCGATTTCAACAGATGCAAATCACGCGTCAAATTCCTTGAAGCGGCGCTTGGAGGGTGCAGGCTAATTGCGACCCCAATCCCTGACATGAGTTCAATCGGGACTGACCATCTCACCCTGGCGGAAAGCATGGATGATTGGTACGAGGCTCTCTCGAAACCCTTAGACCAAGATGCAAGAATAGATCTTGCTCGCCAAAACTTTAATCTTGTACAGAATATGGTATTCAACAAGGCCCTGAAAAGGCTTGCAGGCTTATCATGAAAGTCTTGATCTATGTCGAACCACACCCAATCCGGGATTCGCTAGTCCACTTTGGTGATGTCGCGGCAAGACTTTCCACATTTCTTGTTTCGCCAGGGGATTATGATGTTCGCATGTTTGCCAACAATCCAACATTCAAAAAAATCAAAGATAGACTCAAGCCTTATAGTAACAGGCTTGTCCCAACAACTGAAATCGAAGATGCCGATCTCCAGTCCTACCTAGAGGTACCCTGGGTACCCGAAGGTCTTGCCGTGTGGCATGACCTGATGAGAGGCAAGGGAGAGGCGGCGGAACTACAATTGAACATGCTTCGCAGGATTTGGAACGAATTCCCTTTTCAAATAATCGTTCACTGGGGGGAAAATGGGGCCGTCAACCGATTTCTTGACGAACACCCTGTCACCCGGGTGGCCTTGGAGCTTGGCTGCACACGCCCCCCATTCTTTGACTCTTTGGTCATGGATCCCTTCGGTACTAACGGGTCTAGCGTGGTTTCCAAATTAGGCTTGCAAGATCTCCGTGGCATAGTCAACGGAAGGTCACTCTCCAAGCACGAGTCGCTGGGCTGTTTTTCAAGCGATACTCAGAGCACTGGCTATTCCCTGCAGTTCGACCCTCTCCCAGGGGAACTGGGATCTCGTTTGGTCAACCAGAAGATCGCATTCCTGCCTCTTCAACTGTTTGACGATGCCAATCTAGTTCGGTTCTCGCCCTATGCGACCTTAAAGGATGTTGTTCTCGATGTCGTCCCGAAGCTATCGGAAGCCGGGTATCTAACGATTATCAAGCCGCATCCCGCATCAAAGCACCGCAAGGGAGCGAAACTTGAAAACACATTAGCCCGCACCGCGTTGCAACCTTGGATAAAAGACGTCATATGGTTACAGCTATACGAAGGCCATCAGATTCCAGCAGCGAGACTCCTTGCGCTCGCAGATTTGGTCATAACGGTTAATAGCTCTGTCGGGTTCGAAGCGCTTTACTACGATAAGCCTGTAGTGGTAATGGGCGATGCAATATACAAGGCAAGTGGGGTCTTCCCTTCACTGGAAGACGTTCTACTAGGCAGATTTGATCTTGAATCCTATCTTGATGCGGCTGGCATACTGCGTCGATTCATGCTTGGTGGTTATCTACAGCCAGGCAAGATTCTTGACTACGCATCACTCTCTTGCGACAGGCTTGGTATAGTCCATCATGCATGGCAGTACGGCGCTGCAGATCCCGTTAGTTACGCTAATGAGTTTTGGCGATCCCTCTACCCTTCACAATTAGCAGAGGCGAGATCAAGAATGTTTTGGGGTATTTCGGAAGCCGCAGGATCTAGGCTCAATTCGGCGCATGCCAAGGGAACCTCTT
Organism: Aphanothece microscopica RSMan92; assembly: GCF_046613545.2. Classification (NCBI taxonomy): domain Bacteria; kingdom Bacillati; phylum Cyanobacteriota; class Cyanophyceae; order Chroococcales; family Aphanothecaceae; genus Aphanothece; species Aphanothece microscopica. Next base: position 4,561 of record NZ_JBKKKY020000071.1, read on the forward strand.
TAGTAACTAATAATAGGTCGACAGTTTTAGCCTCAATTGCACAAGGGTACCAACTACGCCTGCCGAGCATCTCACAGCTGAGGGCAAAATGGTTGGCCTTGAAAACTGAACAATGGCTAACCGACCAATGGATGTCAAGCTCAGGGCGTTTCGAAGTTGTGTCTATTGGGTCTATTGTTGATCAAGATTATTATCTTAAAAGATATCCTGAGCTGGAAAATGCTGGCGTTGATCCAGTTCTCCATTATGCACTGGAGGGTATCGAGGAAGGGCGCTCACCCCAAGCCCAGCTGTCCAGGACTTCAGCAGAGAGCATGTTGAGCCATTTGTGCGTTTGTGCAAAGTACTTAGAATACGACTTACAAGGAATATCTTCTGCTTTGCAAATAAGCTCTGAGGAACTATCAGCATATGGGGCCATATCTCGGCGCATCAGAAAATATATTTTGGATGTCTATGGCGATTCATTTGCTGACTGGATCAGTGGCGCGTGGAACAACCAACAAGCTCGCAAAGATATTATAAGGCTTTGCCAGTTAGTAGATCCTGAATATTATTTAGGCAAATACCAGGACGTGCGCAAAGCATCGATTGATCCAATTGAGCATTACGCAATGTACGGCATAACCGAAGGAAGGTGCCCAAGGCGCGGTTGCGAAAATCTTGATTCCGAAACGATTGAGAGGATGATTACCTCCATGGCTGATAAGGGCCAGCAAGCCCTGCCCGCACCAGTCTATTTGCTGCCCAAGGATCTTGAACTAAAACGCAAGAAGGATTTACGCCGGCTTCGAGAGTCTGTATTGAGCAGCAAATGCCGCATCGCAGTTATTGCGCATTTATATTACACAGATCTGGTTCCAGATATCCTGATACGACTTGCTGCAATCAAAGAGCCGTTTGACTTGATTGTGACCATGCCGGATTGGGGTGCTCGGCGAATCACAGAGCTGGTTCAAGAGGCTTATCCGAGTTCCCTGTTCTATGCGTCAGTCAATCGTGGACGTGACATTGGTCCTTTCATGGATCTTCTGCCGACGCTGATTGATAAAGACTATGACGTCATTTTGAAGCTTCAGACGAAGCGTGGCTACTTCCGTTCAAATCACATGATCCCCGAATATGGTGAGATTTGGCGTAAGGATACCTTTGACGCCCTTCTTGGGAGTGAAAGTAGGGTCTCAGCCATCCTCCATAAGTTTAGCGCCGAACCGCAGCTAAACATGGTGGGACCAGAACCCTTCCTATTGCCTCTATACAGTTATCCCTATCACGATGGTGGCATACTGGCTGATGCCTTGATCGGCGAACTCCGCCCTGATAATGGGCAGTTCTTTGCAGGCACGATGTTCTGGGTCCGCCCGTCCTGCTTACAGCCGTTGGCTCAGTTAAACACTTCTCATTTTGGCTCGGAAACGGGAGCTAATGATGGGGGCTTAGAGCATCTGATCGAACGCATGTTCGCAGATGCAGCTGCTGCGGACAGCGGCATGCTGGCCAGCGCTCCGGTTGATCCAGAAATATGCATTGACATGTCACCACGTCCAAACAACACAACGATCGATGCCTATATGAATGCACGTCACCGTGAAAGTATTGCGTCTCGGCGTGCCATGCATAGCGAAAGCCTAATGTGGTGATCATGAAGCAATATGTTCACACATGCATCCTCCCTTACGCAAGAAGTGCGGTACGATGTTTTCACTTGGTAATATTGATTAACCCATCCATCGATTGCCGAGAAACCCGTGAAAGCATACTTCTGCATCAATGAGCACGGACTGACCACGCTTGGCGAACGGTATCTTGAGCATTTAGTAGTTGCAATTTATTCATGTATTCACAATACGGACCTAGAGCCCTGCCTTCTTTACGATGGGTCATCGCATGACATCCTTCGGGTTGTAGAAGAACTTGGGTGCACTATCCTTCGGCATCAACTATCGTTCAAAGATGAGTTAGGGGCCGCATGCAAGGAAGCTCAAGTCAACTTTGATGTCGCAAGCGGTGCGTTTTTAAGGCTTGATATTCCGCTTCTCAACCAAGAGGACGAACTGTCTCTCTACGTAGATGTTGATGTCATGTTTTTGCGTCAGCCAGACTTTTCTGGCTGCCATCCAATGTACTTTGCTGCTGCACCTGAGTCTGATGTAGAAAACTATTCTCACATAAACTCTGGCGTCATGTTGATTAACAATCATGGGTTAAGAGCTGAGCTCCCAGGTCTTATCGAGAATATAATTAGGGGTAGGCTTAGGGCTTTGTCGGGAGATCCGTATCACCAGGGACATCTAAACGATTACTTCAGAGATAAGATTGACCGTTTATCACCAGTCTTCAACTGGAAGCCCTACTGGGGATGCAATAGTGAAGCCTCGATAGTCCACTGGCATGGCGTAAAGTATCCTGAAGCCAAAGAAATATCTGAGGGACGTGAACGCGAAATCACAAGTTATCATCCGCATCCAGAGATTTATGACCGAAACCCACAAGGGTATTCTTACTATATCAGCAAGTTCGAGGGCCTCCTCGAAGCATCTTCGCTTATGGCGTCTAAATATAAACTAAACCATAATGAAGAATCAACGCCAAAAGTCACGGTCGTAGTTGGCCCCAGTCACGTTATTCTGTGGAAATGGCACGTTCGAGATGGGGTCGTGTCCTCTGATCTGAAGCATGAGCAATTCATCGGCTTAGGTGGGGCGCCCATTTGGTCGAAATACCTCTTCGAGTCCGCCCGTAATGCTATCAAGAATGGAGGCACAGTTGGTGTCATGGTTGGTGACTTTCGGTTTGGAAATGCTATCGCACGTGCTTCCGATTACGAGGCTTACCTCCTTTTTCAGGATAGCTATTTGGGCATCCATCCAAGCGCAATGACCCGTGAAAATGATCTCTTCATGCGGGAGCGCGGATTAGCAGCCATCAAGTACTGGCATAAGGCGTTCGGAGAGAATGCAAGACTTATCTTATGGGATTTGTTCGGGCGACAAGTATTCGACCGCCTTTCTGGTCGACATATTTGTGATCGCCGCTACTTGCATCCTGTTTTCAACTACTGCGAAACTGTTGCCTGGCTTCCTAGTGCTGAGATTGTAGATATGGCTCCATTGTTACGCTGGCCGATGCATGAGATCAGGCGTCTTTTCATTGACAGATCTTGTCATCCTTCGCAGATTGGCTACATCTTTCTAAACAAAGCATTGTGCCGGGGACAAGATGTGATCACGGCCTATCGGGAAGCGACTAGCGAGGTTGAGTCTGCGCTACTAGCGCTCGCCCGTCAGGTATCGGTCGCCAAGGGCAGCCCGGTGCTCATCACAGGGCGCTCAGTGTGGCTCGACACAATCGTGGGTTACTTGGGAGAGTTCGGGATGGCGCGTTTGGCAGAGGCGGGCTTGGTGCTCGCACCGTTAGCGCACGTAGCGGGCCAGCCCACTATCTTCCAGATCATGCAAGAGGTGCCGCTAGACCAATGCACTCCGGTAGTTTTGTCAGCTGGGGGGCATGACATTTCACCGAACTTGGCCCGTGCATTTTGCACTTCTCTCGCATTTTGGCATGATCTGCCTGTCGTGGACTGGGAGGAAGGCACTAAAGAAGCAATCACTGCGCGTGGCGAGACTCCTCGCTACTCCTACGTGAAGGCGAGCAAGGCACCGGTGTCCGAGGTTTTTGTTCCGGTTCTAGCCACGCATATGGTTGAGCAGGGTCCGGCCGGCATGCCATCTTGGGCCGGTATTGTCTACATGTTGGAACAGATAGCTGCGGGCGCGGTACCGGCACGGCAGCTCGCAGCGGCCTCCGATAGCCGACTGCCAACCACGAAAGCCTTGATGGAAGACGTTCTTCTCACCGACGAAGGTAATGCGTTCCTAACCGGTGACAACCATTCAGTTCTAAAGTATGCCACAGGTGAACTGAAGCCATCCCAGAGATCTGTCGAGGCATTCCGCAGCAATATCGCGGCCCGTCGCCGCGTTTCTCACTCTTTGCGCGCACCATATGTGCATGTTATATTTCCTGATAAGCAGTCGGTCCTTTCTGACTCTTTCCCGTATCAGCCAGTTCACCGTCTCGGCGAACTCTATACCTATAGTCTGCCTGCCAGTCTTCGGCCTAGTGTGATATATCCTGCGGATGCTTTGCGGCAGGTTGCTGAGCCTTCGTCATTCACGCCCCTAGACACGCACCTTTCAGATCATGGCTCCCTAGAGGTCATGCGGTTGATACTGGATGAGCTGGGCATTGACGCCGCGGCGACACTGGATCACATAAAGTCGCGGATCAGTCGGATTCAGCGTTGGTCTGGTGATTTGGGCAACAAGTTCTCTCCACCGTTGCTTCAGGAGGCCAAAGTACTTGACGCAGACTGGCCCGTCATTGAACTGCGTAGCCCAGGAGGCTTCAACGACGGGATGATCGATATCCTGCTTAACCCCGCTGCCGCAAATGACGCAACGCTATTGATCTTCGGCGATTCCTTCTTTCGGATGATGCTGAAACATCTAAGCGCGGTATTCTCAAAAATCATCCACCTTCGCAGTCTTTTTATGCATCCGGAGATGGCGGCACTTATCGCACCTGATTACATGCTGACTGGAAATGCAGAGCGCTACTTGTCTGATGTGAAGCCAGATACTGAGGCACACTCTTTTTCTCTCTACCCGTACCTGCGCACTGAAGCACCGGCTCCACCCGGAGCGGACTTCCTTGCAGCATGGCGGGCCATGACCGCTCCCAAGTCGGAATTTGCGGCCGCATATTTTCTTTCAAAGGGCTTTGGCATGCGACCAGTCCAGTCTGCTATTTCAGGAGATGTGCCTCTGGCCCGAGCGCGCCAAGGCGCTGTGATCGAGAACTGCTACAAAAAAGCACCAGTGTTGAGCATCAGGCACAATACTTATTTCCCGGTTTACGAGTACTTGTTTGAGCATTTCATCGATCGGAATGTGACGATCGTAGAGATCGGAGTCTTAAACGGCGGATCGCTGTTCATGTGGCGAGATTATTTCGGCTCCTCCGCACGGATCATCGGCATTGATCTAAACCCAGAAGCCAAGTGGCTTGAGAAGGAGGGTTTCGAAATTTACATAGGCAGTCAAGCTGATCCCAAATTCTGGGAGGAGCTCTTTGCCAAGTTGGGCCCCGTGGACATAATTATTGATGATGGCGGGCACACCTTTTCCCAGCAGATCGTCACTGCAGCCAATGTGCTTCAACATGTCCGTGACGGCGGAATGCTGGTCGTTGAGGACACCCATTCGTCTTACATGGCCGAATTCGGTGGCCCCAGCCCCGTATCTTTTATCTCGTATGCGAAGAGCATCGTTGATGGAATCAACTATCGTTACTCACAGTTTGTTACTGACAGGCCGAGTGAGCGGGCGGTGTGGTCCTTGCAGTTCTTTGAGTCTATTGTCGCCTTTATAGTGAATCGGTCGCTTGCGCATGTCTCGTCTGCCCCTACCAGTAACAACATGCCCTCGCTCGATACGCGGGACTTTCGCCATTCGGACATGGCTGTGTTGTCTGATGCAGACCTCTCCGCTCTGTTTAAGTATTCGTCTTGACTGTTCACCTGGCTAAACACTTGGGAGTTCGCGGAACAACCGCCTAAGAAGCCGCAGCTTTTCTACTTGGGGCCTCTTGAATATGGTCAGATACACTGCAGCACAATGGATGTCAGTAGTTTCTGGCGGTAAAATGTGCCTCAACGTGCCGTTTTGAGCCCAAATGCGGCCCGGAGTTTTCCACATGTATCGGCTTGAGCATCGTTATTAGCTCTCGTTCGAAGACTTCTTCATGCCGTTTGGCGGCAAACTCTGGGCTTCCCCCGATTTCGTGGACACCGATCAGGAGTTCACAGGGTTGAGTGTACGGGCAGCGATGAACTCCTGCTCGTAGTCGATCGGACTGAGGTAACCGATCGTTGAATGCCGCCGTTCTCGGTTGTAGTAGTCCTCAATCCAGAAGGCCAGATTGCGCTGCAGCTGCTCAGGAGAAATCAGAATGTCCCGATCGTCATCGAGGTCCAGTTCCAGTGACGTGACCCCCTTTATCGGTCCAGTGCTTATGAGAGTGGGTGGTCGTGGTCATGCGGCAGCTCCCTGTTGAGCTGCCTCTAGGGGCGTACGCCCCTGGAGGGCCGAGTGCGGCCTGAGTGAGTTGTACTCCCAGCGCCAACGATCGGCCAGGATCTGTGCCTCCGGAGCTGTGGTGAACAGCTCGGTATTGAGGAACTCATCCCGGAAGCGGCCATTGAACGATTCGGCGAAGCCGTTCTCCCATGGGGATCCCTCCGCGATGTAGGCCGTGCTGGTGGTGGTGCTGGCCTCACACCAGTCCCGTAGGGCCTGGGCGATGAACTCCGGCCCGTTGTCCGATCGGATGAACGCCGGGGCCGGGTAGAGGCTGGTGAGCTCCTCCAGCACCGCCACCACGTCCTTGGCCTTGCACCGCCTGCCCACTCGGATGGCCAGGCAGAGGCGGCTGTGCTCGTCGATCACGTTCAGGAACTTGAGTCTGCGGCCGTCGGCGGTGGCGTCGAACTGGAAATCCATGGCCCACACCTGGTGGGGATGCTCAGCCCGGTGACGCCGCACCGAGCCCTCAGCGGGTCGTGCCCGCTTTCGCTTTCTGGGAGTGGGCCGCTGCAGGCCTTCCTCGCGCCAGAGCCGTTGCACCCGCTTGTGGTTCACGGTCCAGCCCTCGCGCCGCAGCAGGCGGTAGGCCATGCGCCGGCCCCAGCGGATGTGCTCAGAGGCGATCTCGCGGAGACGATGCCGGAGCTTGGCCTCCTCGATGTCGACAACCTTGCCGGCATGGCGCTGGGTGCTGCGGTGCTGTCCAACAACACGGCAGGCCAGGCGCTCTGATGCCCGGTAGCGCTCCCGCAGAACCGCAACGGCTCTGCGGCGACGCTCCGGGCTCAGAAGTTTCCCTCGGCAAGGTCCTTGAGCATCGCTTTCTCCAACTCGGCTTCTGCCAGAAGCTTCTTGAGCCGGGCGTTCTCCTTCTCCAGCTGGGTCAGCCGCCTGGCTTCCTCGGCCTGCATGCCGCCGTACTGCTGGCGCCAACGGTGATACGTCGGCTGTGTCACCTCGATGACGCGGCAGATTTCGGCGACGGTCTTGCCCTGGGCGATCAGCTGCTCGGCGGTCTTGAGCTTGCGGATGATCTGCTCCGCTGTGTGCCTGGTGCGTTTCATGGTCGAGTCCCCGGCCCAGTCTGGCCGGCTGAGGACTCTCATTCACCCTGGTCCGGTTTCCGGGGGCCACGTCACCAGCTTGAGGGTGGAGAAAAAGCTCTCCACCACGCCATTGTCCCAGCAGCAGCCCTTGGCGGACATGCTGCTGGCGATCCCGTGTTTTCCGAGCAGGTCGCGGTAGTCGGGTCGCGTCCCTTGGAGTGGTGTAAATCCCGAGGCCTGTGATCTGATCGCAGCGTGGTGATCAGGCAGCCGCAGCGAGTGCAGCTGTTGGTTGATCTTGGGCCGGATCGCT
>NZ_JBKKKY020000072.1:0-12055 GCF_046613545.2 Aphanothece microscopica RSMan92
GAGGGAGGGAAGGGCCCGGCGCACCAGCACCATCGTGGTCATGGTGGCCAGCACGAAGGGCAGGGTGAGCACGGGCAGCTGGGCGCTGCCCAGGCCCTGGGCCAGGGCCGGTGAGATCAGGCTCGAGCCCGCGGCCGCCAGCAGGGCGATCACCAGGCTGTCCCGGGTCGTGGCATAGAAGGTGCCGCCGATCGCGATGGCGGTGAGCACGCCGTTGTAGCTGCCCAGACCCAGGGCGAGGGCACCGGTATCCATGCCCAGGGCCAGCGCCGTGAGGCTGGAGACCAGGCCGCCGGCCAGCCCAAGCAGGGCGGCCAGGGGGCTGGCGGCGGCAACGGCCGCCAGAACGATCAGGCCGCTGGGCAGGGAGGAGCAGAGAAACACCTGTCCGAAGCCCCGCACCACCCCCTCCAGCAGGCCCAGCCCCCAGGGCACCTGGGCCGGCGCTGGGCCCTGGGCCAGCAGGCTGAGGGCCGGATGGTCGAGGCCCATCACCACGGCCAGGACAAGCCAGGTGATCAGGCAGAAGGGCAGGGTGAGGGGCGGCACCCCGAGCCGACCCACGAGCCAGCCTCCGAGGCCCTCGAGGAGCAGGGTGGTGAGGGCCGCTCCGGCGGCCACCCACCCCATCCACGCCACCAGGCTCAGGGGGCCATTCAGGGCGGCGAAGGCGGCCGCGGCACTGCCCACGAGCGCGCCATTGAACCCGTAGATGCCGTTGCGACGGGCGCCGCGGTCCGCGCCGACCCAGCGGGCGGTGATGTTCGCCGTGGCGATCCCCACGGCCGCAAGGAGCCCCATGGCGGGGGCCTGCCACACCAGGGCCAGCAACAGCAGCAGGCCACTGACCGGGTTGTTGATGAAGATCACCTGCCCCAGGCTTCGCAGGGCCGCGGTCAGCGGCACCGCCGCAGGATGCCCAGCGGCGTGACCAAGCTGGGGCAGGGTGCCGGCCGTGGGCAGCCATCGCCGTCGGCCTGGGCTGCTGGGGGGATCCACAAAGCCGGCCAGCAGATCGAAGGCCCTCGACTGCTCGCTCCCTTCGGACAGGGGCATGGGGGTCGTGAAGGAACGGGTTGACAGCGGCTGATCAGAGGCTGATCAGGGCCCTCGCGCCCCCTCCGATCGGCAGGCCTGGCGAGGAGCGCTCGGAGATCCGGGCCTTCCCTCCGCGGGGCTGCCAGCAGGAAGCGTGTGGATGTTCTGAGCATCGCCGCAGCCCAGCTCGCGGGGCGACGGTGTGTCCGACCCGACGCAGATCGTTGCGTCCCCAGCCAAGCGCGCCAGCCGGGCGGGCAAGGAGGTGCGGGCCAGCAGGTGCGGGGTGGTGGGGCGGGATCAGTCCAGGGTGCGACGGCCCTCGAAGGCCCGGGCCAGGGTGACTTCGTCGGCGTACTCCAGCTCACTGCCCATGGGGAGGCCGTAGGCGATTCGGCTCACGGTGGTGAACGGCTTCAGCAGGCGTGCCAGGTAGAGGCTGGTGGTGTCACCTTCGACGCTGGGGGTCAGCGCCAGGATCACCTCCGTGATGCCGTCGTCCGCGACCCGCTGCACCAGGGGCTGGATCTGCAGCAGTTCGGGGCCGATGCCGTCCATGGGCGAGATCAGACCGCCCAGTACGTGGTAGATGCCTCGGAATTCCCGCGTGCGCTCCATGGCCAGCAGGTCCCTGGAGTCGGCCACGACGCAGAGCTGGCCGTTGCGGCGCTCCTCGTTGCGGCAGATCTCACAGAGGGGTTCGGCCGACAGGTGGAAGCAGCGCTGGCACTGACCCACCTGGCTGCGGGCGGCCAGCAGGGCTTCCGCGAAGCTGCGGATCTGCTCTTCCGGCTGACGCAGCAGGTGAAGGGCCAGCCGCTGGGCCGTCCGCGGGCCGATGCCCGGCAGCCGCTCGAACTGATCGATCAATCGGGCCAACGGGCGCGTGAAGCCGCTCAGCGATCCGCCGCAGATGGCGCGAATGTAAGCGGGATCAGGCGGGGTGCCGAGGCTGCGGCCAGGGGGGCCAGCAGAATGGCGGCAGCTCCTCCCCCCGCCCCGGTTGCCATGGCCCCCACACTGCCCGTCCCGCCCAGTCCCCCCTCCAGCACGCTGTCCAGGCCCCTGCTGCGGGGGGTGCTGGCGCTTCTGCTGGCCGTGGTGCTGGTGGGTTGCAGTGCGAGTGCGGCCGGTCTGAACCGCTACCAGAACCCCGATGGACGGTTCGCCTTCCTCTACCCGACAGGCTGGACCCGGGTGCAGGTGAGCGGCGGCCCCCAGGTCGTGTTCCACGACCTGATCAACAGTGACGAGACCCTCAGCCTGGTGATTTCGGAGGTCACCCCCGACAGTGACCTCACGGCCCTGGGCAGTGCGGTGGCGGTGGGAGAGACCCTGCGGCGCCGGGTGATCGCGCCCGAGGGGACCGGGCGCGAGGCCGAACTCCTGCAGGCTGAGGAGCGGGTTCAGGACGGCCGCACCTTCTACGACCTGGAGTACGCCGTGCACCTGGAGGATCGCGACCGCCACGAGCTCGCCACGGTGGTGGTGGACCGCGGCCGGCTCTACACGTTCGCGGCCAGCACCAACGAGATCCGCTGGGGGAAGGTGAAGGAGCTGTTCCAGCAGGTGGTGAGCTCCTTCACCCTCCTGGTCTGAGATGGCGACCCCGGAACAGGCCGGGGTCGTCGTGGTCGGTGGGGGCCTGGCCGGTGGCCTGCTGGCCCTCGAGCTCGCCGCCATGGGTTCACCACCATGGCTGGTCGATGCCGGTCCTGTCGGGGCCACCGCCCTGAGCTATGGCCTCCTGCCGCTCACGGCCATCGGTCCCTGGCTGGCGCTGCAGCGGCGCCATGGTCCGCTCGGGCTGCGTCTCCGCCTGGCTCGCTTCCACGGCCTGCCCGCGGGGCTGGGACGGCTACCGCTGCCGGTGGCCCAGGTGGAGGCCTCCACCCTGCTGGAGGTCCTGCCCCGCCTGCTCGACGCCGCCGGTGTGCGCCGGCTGTGCGGGCGCGTCCTGGCTCCCCCCCGGCGGCTGGCCCTGGGCTGGAGGCTGGAGGTCACCGCCGATCCGGCTGACCGTGTAACGCCCGGATCGCCCGTCTGCCTGGAGGCGGAGCAGGTGGTGCTGGCGGCGGGTGCCGCCTGCCGCAGCCTCTGGCCCGCCCTGCCTGACGGGCTGCGCACCAGCTGGGCAGGGGTGCTGGAGCTCAGCCAGCCTCCACCGTGGCGGATGCGCTGGCCGGCCCAGGTGGTGCTGCCCTGGCACTTCCGGCGGCAGGAGCTGGAGCAGCGGGCCGCAACCTTGAGGGAGCCCGCCAGCATCGTCGATGCCGGCCTGGTGCCCACTGGCACGGCCTGGCTGGCCGGCCAGCTCACCCTGGTGCCTCCCGATCCGGCGGGACCTGCTCCGGACCCTGCCTCGATGGAGGCGAGCCTGCGGCAGGGCCTGAACGACTTCGGAGCCGTGCCGGCCGACGCGGCCGGTGCCTACCGCCAGGTCCCGGTGGCCTTCTGCACCGATGGCCGCCCCCTGGTGGGCCCGGTGGAGGGGGCGGCGGGGCTGTGGGTGTTCACGGGCTTCAGCGGTGCCTTCAGCCAGGTGCCTCCGCTGCTGCGTCCCCTGGCGACGGCGCTGGCATCCGCCGCCGCCCAGGCGGGAACTCCCCGGAGAGCGTGACCCTGCGGCTGGCGGGGAGGGCCCCAGCCATGGACTCAGGCGTCGCAGCGGTTTCAGTAGACGTAGCGGTTGTCGAAGTCGTCCCGATCCGCCTCGTTCGGTCCCGGCCAGTCGGTCTCCCAGTAACTGATCCCGTCGAGCATGAAGGGGCGGCCACCGAGCCGTTCCGTCTCCAGCTGGGTGCTGCCCATGGCGGTGATCAGACCGCCCAGCTCCATCGGTCCCAGGTCGGTCTTGAGGTCCTTGCCGCCGGCACCGAGCAGGATCGGCAGGCGCACCAGATGCTCGGGCCTGGTGAGCTTGCGGAACAGGGCCTTGAGCGCCAGCTGCTGGCGTTCGATCCGGCCGATGTCCCCCCACTCGTCGTGACGGAAGCGGAGGAATCCCTCCAGGTCCCGACCCTTGAGGTTCTGGGGGCCGGGTTGGAGATCGATGTAGAGACCCTGGCTGTTGTCGGTGTAATACATCCGCTTGGGAACATCCACCTCGATCCCGCCCAGGGCATCCGCCATGCGGCGGATCGCGCTCAGGTTGACCACCACGTGGTGGGTGATCGGGCGCCCCATCTTGCGGGAAAGCTCCCGTTCGAGCAGTTCGGTGCCCCCGATCGCGTAGAGGGCGTTGATCTTCTGGGGGCCGTAGCCCTCGGCTTCGATGTAGGTGTCCCGCGGCACCTGGGTGATCCGGGTGACGCCGCCATCGATGCGCAGGGTGGCGATCACATCGGTGTTGCCGCCGCCCACATCGGTGCCCAGCAGCAGGATGTTCTGGTCGCCGATGCCATTCCAGGCGGCGAAGGGATTGGTGATGCGGGGATTGCTGGGCAGCGGGTTGCTGCTGAGCCACTTGGCCAGCGGCATGGAGGCGAACAGGCCTCCCGTCAGGCCGATCAGCATGGCCAGCAGCAGGGGACCCCGTTGACCGCGCCTGCGCACCTGCCGGGTGGGGGCCTGCCTGACCGCTGATGTCTTCATTCCGAAAAGCTATTGCACCTCGCACCGGGGCCCGGTAGCCGCAGAGCCACTAGAAGCTGAGGACCTCACCGCTGCGCAGGCCGGCCTGGACTCGCCAGAGATTGGCATAGGCCCCATCGGCCGCGATCAGCTGTTCATGGCGGCCGCTCTCCACGATCCTCCCGTGTTCCATCACCACGATCCGGTCGGCATGCCGCACCGTGGAGAGGCGGTGGGCGATCACCAGGGTGGTGCGGTTGGCGGTGATCAGCTCAAGTGAGCGCTGGATGGCCGCCTCGGTCTCGTTGTCGACGGCGGCCGTGGCCTCATCCAGAACGAGAACGGGGGGATTCTTGAGGATGGCCCGGGCCAGCGCGATCCGCTGGCGCTGGCCGCCCGAGAGCCGCTGGCCCCGTTCGCCCACCACCGTGTCGTACCCCTGGGGCAGGGCCTCGATGAAGCGGGAGGCCTCGGCCTGGCGTGCTGCCTGCTCGATGGCGCCGCGGCTGGCCTGGAAGCTGCCGTAGCCGATGTTCTCCGCCACCGAGCCGTGGAACAGAAACACGTCCTGGCTGACCAGGCCGATCGCCCGGCGGAGGTCCTCCAGCCGCAGGTCACTGATCGGGATGCCATCGAGGCGGATCTGGCCGGCCTGGATCTCGTAGAGGCGCAGCAGCAGCTTCACCAGGGTGCTCTTGCCGGAGCCGGTGGAGCCGACGATGCCGAGGGTGCTCCCGGCCGGGATGGCAAGGTCAAAGCCATCCAGCAGCGGCTCCCGACCCGGGTAGCCGAAGGCCACCGCGTCGAAGCGGATGTCGCCCCGCACCCGTTCGGCGGGAAGGGGCTGCCGGCCGCTGGGAATGGTCACCGGCGTGGCCAGCAGGTCCAGCACCCGGTTGGTGGAGGCCATCGCCCGCTGGTAGTCATCGAGGGTGCGGCCCAGGGTGGTCAAAGGCCACAGCAGGCGCTGGGTGATGAAGACCAGAAAGGCATAGGTGCCTGTCGCGATGGTGCCCTGCCAGGCCTGCAGGCCGCCGATCACCAGGATGGCGATGAAGGCGAACAGGATCGCGTAGCGGATCAAGGGCACGAAGGCGGCCGACAGGCTGATGGCCCGCCGGTTGGCCTGGCGGTAGGCCTGGCTCTGTTGCCGCAGCCGCTCCAGCTCCCAGGCTTCGGCGGTGTAGCTCTTGATCGTGAGCATGCCGCCCAGGTTGTTGCTGAGTCGGCTGGCCAGATCGCCGGCCTGCTCCCGCACGGCGGCGTAGCGGGGCGCCAGGCGCCTCTGGAAGCGCAGGGAGCCCCACAGGATCACGGGGATGGGGAGGAACGACACCCCCGCCACCGTCGGGGACAGCACCACCATGGCGCCACCGACGGCCAGCACCGTGGTGATCAGCTGCAGGATCTCGTTGGCGCCGTGGTCGAGGAACCGCTCCAGCTGGTTGATGTCGTCGTTCAGCACCGCCATCAGACGGCCGCTGCTGCTGGCTTCGAAGTAGGCCATCTCCAGTTTCTGGAGATGGTCGTAGGCCTCGAGGCGCAGCTCATGCTGCACCGTCTGGGCCAGGTTCCGCCACAGCACCCCGTAGAGGTACTCGAACAGGGACTCAGCGCTCCAGATCAGGAAGGAGAGCACCGCCAGCACCCCGAGCTGGCTGGGAACGCCAGTGATGCCCCAGCGGCCGAGCCAGCCGCTGTCCTGCTGCACCACCACATCCACGGCCAGGCCGATCAGCACCGGCGGGGCCAGGTCGAACAGCTTGTTGAGCACCGAGCAGCCGGCCGCCAGCGCCACCAGGCGGCGGTGGGGCCGCAGGGCAGAGAGCAGCCGGTTCAGCGCCGGGGGATGGGGAGAGGCCGGGGACGGCATGGCGGCCGAGGTGCTGGGAACGGGGCCCCCACTCTCCCGCGGCCGATCGGCGACCCGAGGAGAAGACCCCCCGGCACCGGCCGTGGCCAGTGTCCGGGGGGTCGAGGGGTGAAGGCCGCGGCGGGGGAGTCGCTGGCCGGGGCCTGCTCTGCAGGGTTCAGCCCGCTGTCACCAGCGGTTGCCGCCACCGCCACCACCGCCGCCGCCGTAGCCGCCGCCACCCCGGTTGCCGCCGCCGTAGCCACCACGGCCACCGCCACCACCACCGCCGCCTTCGCGGGGGGTGGCCTTGTTCACCCGGATCATCCGACCCATCCATTCGACGTCCTGAAGGTCGTCGATGGCCTTCTGTTCCGCCGCGTCGTCACTGAGTTCGACGAAGGCGAAGCCGCGCTTGCGGCCGGTCTCGCGGTCGAGCGGCAGGCTGCACTGCCGCACCTCTCCGTACTGGCCGAAGAGATCAAGCAAATCCTCGCGTTCGGCCTGGAACGAGAGATTGCCAACGTAGATGGTCATTAATGGAGCAAAGCCTGGAACTGATCCGGGTGATGCTGCCGTTACCAGGGATGGCCAGTGGGAGCTGGGCGAACCCTCAGGGAGCAGAACCGACCTGGGATCACCATCCACCCTAGGTCTTGGTCGGACCGTATATGGAGAAGCTTGAAGGGGTTCTGAAGAGACCCTGTAGAAGCGCCGGCGATCCCTGAGAGTGCCCCATTGTCAGCAAACCCTGATCCGACGCGTGGTTGAGATGACGGCCCCTGTCCCCTGGAGCCTCGCCTGGAGCGAGGACGGTGAGCTTGCTCCCCAGGATCGCTTTGATCTGCTGCAGAGCCTGGTCCAGACCGAGGCGCTCGAGGTGCAGACCTCGTTGATCGCCGCGGTGGAATCCCTGTCCCTGACTGAGATCACCTCAGTCTCGCTGGGGGAGGTGACCCGGCTCTGCGCCTGAGCACTCCCTGATCGGCGGGGGAGGACCCGCCCGAAAGCCCTGACGTGCCCGGAAGGGCTCGCCAGGGCTTTTCTGCACCACGCCAGCCTCCTGGCCAGCTTTCTGAGTGGGGCCTGTGGAGCCGCTGATCAGCCGCGGAAGCGGGAGATCTGCAGGGGCTTGTTCAGGACCCGTAACTCACGCAGACCCTGGAAGACCTCCTCGGGCATGCCCTTGGGCAGGTCGATGATGCTGTGGGCATCAAAGATCTGAATCCGGCCGATGGCGCGGCCGTTCAGCCCGGTCTCGTTGGCGATGGCCCCGACGAGGTTGCCGGGCTTGATCCGATCCCGCCAGCCCAGCTCGACCCGGAAGCGGTCCATGTTCTCCTCGGGGGCGCCCATGGGCCGTTCGGGACGGCCACGACGGGTTTCCCCGCGGCCGACGATCTCCCTGCCCTCGCCGCGACCGGGCCCCTGGGCCCGCGGCTGGGAGAAGTCCTCATGGCCCTGGAGCAGCAGCGGCTTGCCGGCGAGGCTGAGTTCCAGGGCCGCCAGGGCCAGGGCCTCAGGGGTGCAGCCCTGTTCCTGGGCGACCCGCTGCACGATCTCGCTCAGCAGGGCCTTCTCTTCGGCGCTGACACCGGAGCCCTGCAGGGCTCCGGTGAGCCGTTGACGCAGGCGATCGAGGCGGTTCTGGTTGATGGTGGCGTTGCTCGGCACCTCCATCGGTTCGATCGGTTTGCCGACCGCCCGCTCAAGCCCGCCCAGGAAGCGGCGCTCCCGCGGCGTGAGGAACAGGATGGCGTCGCCGCTGCGCCCCGCCCGGCCGGTGCGGCCGATGCGATGCACATAGGCCTCGCTGTCGAAGGGGATGTCGTAGTTGATGACCAGCCCGATCCGCTCCACATCCAGTCCGCGGGCGGCCACATCGGTGGCCACGAGGACGTTCACCTGGCCACTCTTGAGCCGCTCGATCGTGCGTTCGCGCTGGGCCTGGGGCACGTCACCGTTCAGCACGGCGACGTCGTAGCCGTGGGCCTCCAGGGATTCCGCCACCGTGAGGGTGATGGCCTTGGTCCGGGCGAAGATGATCACACCTTCGCTGCACTCGCTCTCCAGCACCCGCTCGAGCGCGGTGAGCTTGAGGGGAGCGGGGACCGTGAGGAAACGCTGACGGATGAGGCTGGCGTCCGCCGCCTTGGGCTTGATCGTGATCTCCGCCGGGCTGTTGAGGTACTGCTGGGAGATGCGCCGGATCTCGGCGGGCATGGTGGCCGAGAAAAGCACCACCTGGCGCTGTTCCGGCAGCTGCCCCAGCACCCACTCGACGTCATCGATGAAGCCCATGCGCAGCATCTCGTCGGCTTCGTCGAGCACCAGGGCCCGCAGGCCCGAGAGGTCGAGGGTTCCCTGGCGCATGTGGTCCATCACCCGACCGGGCGTGCCCACGACGATCTGGGCGCCGCGCCGCAGATGGTGAATCTGGTCGCGGAAATCGGCGCCGCCGTACACGGCCACGGTGCGCACCTGCGGCAGCTGGGCGGCGTAGCTGTTGAAGGCCTCGGCCACCTGGAGGGCCAGCTCCCTGGTCGGAGCCAGCACCAGCACCTGGGGCTTGCGCTGGTCGGGATCGAGCCCCGCCAGCATCGGCAGGGCAAAGGCCGCCGTCTTGCCGGTGCCCGTCTGGGCCTGTCCGACCAGATCGCGGCCCAGCATCAGCTCGGGAATGGCGGCCTTCTGGATCGGGGAGGGCTCGCTGTAGCCGATCGCCGCAAGGGCTTCGAGCAGTTCCGGGCCGAATCCGAAGGAGGCGAAGCCGGCGGCCGGGCTGCTCCCGCTGCTGGCCGGGTCGTTGGTGAGGTCGGGCGAGGTGGTGGCGGCAGGGCAGGGGAAATCGACGCCGCTGATCTGTTCAGTCAAAGGATTCACGTGGGCCGGCTACAGGCGGAAGCCTGGGAATGTCCTTCTACGCAGGCCGGCAGAAACCCAGATGCACTGAACCAGTGGAGTGCAAGATCAAGCCGCCGCTGCAGGCTCCCGCCTTTCGACAACCAACCAGCGAATCACCCTTCTGGACCCGGTCAGATCCCGATGGTGCCGCTCGGTACGAAGCGCAGAGCCCGTACGACCTCGCAGTCCGTTGAACTGCCCTGCCCTTGAAAAAGGCTGAATTCAAATTCTATCACCCAACACAAGGCCGTGATCATCGGCACGGCCGTGATCATCGGCGAGTCGTTCGATGTCGTCCTCGCGCAGCTCCTCACCCCGCTGCACCTCCACGATCACCAGCGCTTCAGCCCCAGCGCTGGCCCGATGCAGGGCCCGAACCGGAATGAACAGTGTGGTGCCGGGCTCCGCCGGAATGTCCTGCCCCTCCAGGTGCAGCAGGCCGCTGCCGGCCACCACCACCCAGTGTTCGCAGCGGTGCCGGTGGCGCTGGAGACTCAGGCGCATCCTCGGCTGGATCAGCAGCCGTTTGACGCGGTAATCCAGACCCTCGGCCAGGGTCTCGAACCAGCCCCAGGGGCGGGACACCCGGGGCAGGCTGTCAGGGGAGCTGGCGTTGCCGCTGGTCTGCATGGGGGGAGTCTGGGGTGATGAGGTAGGCCTGGCGGCGGGCCCGGGTCAGGGCGGTGTAGAGCAGGCGGCTGACCGGACGGCCGCTGTCGGGCATCAGCACCCAGACCTCCTCGGCCTCGCTCCCCTGGGCCTTGTGGATGGTGAGGGCCAGGGCCGGCTGGGGCGAGGGGAGCTGGGCCGGATGGATCCAGAGCCCGTCGCCGCTCCCGGCGGGAGCAAACAACAGCCGCCGGCCCTCCCCCCTGTCGACCACGAGGCCCACATCCCCATTGGCCAGCCCCAGCTCGCTGAGGTTGTGCTGGCACAGCACCGGGGTGCCATTGGGCCAGGCGCGGATCGGCTGGCCCTGCTCCTCGCCCAGCAGGGCCCGGTGGATGGCGTCCACCCCCCATCGGCCCCGGCGCCGGGAGGTCAGCACCAGGCAGGAGTCCAGCGCCCCCAGCAGCCGGGCGATGGCCGCGCTGTCGTGCGGATCGAGGCCCCGGCAGAGCTCCTGCAGCCTGGCCTGGTGACTCCGCAGCCGCGCCAGCAGGGAGGCCGGCAGCCGCTGCGGCGCCGCCTGCTGCCAGCGCAGATTCGCCTCGGCCGGCAGCCTGGCCAGCTGCTCCTCCAGGCCCAGGGGGGAGCGATCCGCTTCAGCGCAGCGCAGCCTTTCCGCCACGGCCGCGATGGCCCCGTTGTTGCGGTAGACCGTGCGCAGCTCCACCGCTGCCTCCCCCAGGGCCTGGCGCCGGCTGGCGGTCTGGAGTTCCAGCAGCACCGGGCCCGGACCCACCGGCGGCAACTGCGCCGCATCACCCACCAGCACCAGGCGGCAGGGGGCCGGCAGGGCCTCCAGCACCGCCTCCATCAGCGGCAGATCCACCATCGACACCTCGTCGATCACCAGCAGATCCAGGCCGAGGGGATGGCGGCGGTTGCGGCCGAAGCCCTCTCCCCGGCTCTCGAGCAGCCGGTGGAGGGTGCTGCAGGGGAGGTCCGGGGCGACAGGGCTGATCGCCGTCCGCAGCCGGGCCGCGGCCTTGCCGGTCGGTGCCGCCAGGTGGATGCGGCAGTCCGGATGCTGGAGGCGCACGGCCGCCAGCATCCTGGCCACCGTGCTGGTCTTGCCGGTGCCCGGCCCGCCTTCGAGCAACACCAGGCGATGGCGAAGCACCGCCGCCACGGCACGGCGCTGGTCGGCATCCAGCCCCTCCGCGTGGAGCGCCACGAGGCCCTGGACCTCGCGCTGATCCCCCTGGTGGCCGGGGTCCACCGCCGCTGCTCCGGCCCGCCGGATCAGGGCCTCCAGCACGGTGTCCCGCTGCCGCTGCCAGCGCCGCCACAGCACCCTGTCCCCCTCCAGGACCAGGGGGCCACAGGGCTCGGCCGTCAGCGGCGAGGCCGCCAGGGCCCGCCGATGGCTGGGATCCTCCAGCGTCAGCTCGAGCTGGCCATCCGCCAGGGCGGCGGTCAGGGCCTCGATGACGGCACCAACCCCGGGATCGGGGGGACAGCCATGCAGCCGCGGCAGGGACTCGGCGAGGGAGGTCGCCAGGGCCGTCAACCAGCCGGGCCGCTCCAGGGCAGGGCCGATCATGGCGGGCCCTCCAGAACCTGATCCAGGGCCAGGATGCGCCGCAGCGGCGGCCGTTCCACCGCCATCCCGGGCAGGGCCCCACCCCTTGCGGCGACCTCGGCCGCCGCCGGGTCGGCACCGGGCACGCCCCGCAGAAAGATGTAGGCATAGCCCCCCAGATGGCGGGTCGGGGCGTAGCCCGGCAGGCGCCAGCGCAGGTACCGATGCAGGGCCACCAGATAGAGGTGGGCCTGCAGGGGGTAGTGGTTGGCCGCCATCAGTTCCTGGAGGGCGGCCGTTCCGTAGTGCCGCGGGCCGCAGCCCCGCGGCCGACCATCGGCCTCCCGATCCCCCAGCCAGTTGCTCTTCCAGTCAGCCACCCACCAGCGTTCTCCCCGGCGGAACACCAGGTCGATCGAGCCGGTGAGAAAGCCCCGACTGGCCACATCCAGCTCCGCGAGGCGGCTGGCGTAGGTCCGGCCGAAGGCCCCGCCCGGGCA